>NZ_JBHVKW010000019.1:71545-101254 GCF_042797905.1 Amycolatopsis sp. NPDC057786 | reverse complement strand
CCCAAAACTCCACCCGCACCGACCGCGGCAACCACCGATAAACCCGCACAACCCCGCCCCTCCATCAGACGGTGTTGCAACAACCCCATGACTCCAAGGAGGCCTTCACAGACCTACCACCCGACACGACATGTCGCCCAGCATCAAACAGAGATTCATCTGTCATCTGGCGTCCTTTGTGGACATCGTCCGTCAGGGGGCCGGCTCGGGTCACCAGGAGCTGAAGCTAGGACGTCTTCGGCGTCGCACGCACCCCGTAGTGCATGTACTGCTCCCCCGTCGGCAGCGTGTAGAAGGTGACCGGCATCCACGTCCGCGTCCCGGGCTCACGGCACAGGAAAAGCGAGTCGGTCACCGGGACCAGATCGAACTCCTGCGTCTTCTCCGGCAGGAGTTCGGCGAGCGGTCCGGTGGCGGTCTGCCGTAGCCGCAGGCCCTCTCCCGACGCCAGCACGTCCATCCGCGCGCCTGCCCGTTCGTAGCCGCCAACATGCCTCGATCCGTCGACGGTGACCGGAGTCGCGGGCGGTTCGAGCGGCCTGGGCATCGCGACGTCGGCGAGTTCGGCGACGATCTCCCGGTACAGCTCGACGTACAGGTCCCGGGTGTTGCCCCCGTTGGTGAGCAACGTGATGGCGAGCCCCTGATCGGGCAGGAGCCGGAGGAACGCCGACTGGCCGATCGTGTTGCCGTCGTGGCCGATGACGCGCTGCCCGCTCCAGGTGTCCCGGATCCAGCCGAGCCCCCAGGAGTCGCCGAGCGAGTGCTTGTCGGGGATGTCGGTCTGCTTCGCGGCCATCGCGGTGGCCGAATCCGTCGTCAGGATCCGTTCCCCCGCCGGGGTCAGGCCGCCGGTGAGGTGCAGCCGCGCGAAGCCGAGCACGTCCTTCGCCGTGGCGGTGATCAGCCCGGCGGGTCCCATGCTCCGGGGCAGCCCCCAGACCGGTGCGGGTGCCGGATCCTCGTCTCCGTCGGCCACGTGACCGACGGCGGCCCGGAAGAGCAACGCCTCCTCGGGCAGGGTCACGGTGTGGGTGAGACCGAGCGGGGCGAACAGTTTCTCCCGCATCGCGGCGTCCCAGGTCAGCCCGGTGAGCTTCTCGATCACCCGGCCCATGACCACGAAACCCGAGTTGCAGTAGGAAAACGTCTCGCCGAGCGGATGGTTCTGCGCGGCCTGGTCGAGGACTTCGACGTAGCGTTCGAGACAGTCGTCGCCGCGTCCGGTGTCGGTGAAGACGTCGCCGTCGATACCGCTGGTGTGCGTCAGCAGATGCCGCATGGTGACTTTGCCCGCCACGCCGGGATCGGCCAGCCGCAGTTCCGGCAGGACGTCCGCGATCGGCGCGTCCAGTTCGAGGAGCCCTTCGTCGACCAGCCGCATGACCACGGTCGCGGTCCACACCTTGGAGATCGAACCGATCTGGAACACCGAGTCGTCGGTGACCTCGACCCCGGTCTTCGTGTTCAGCACGCCGTAGGAGGCGAGAACCTCGGTGTCGTCACCGATCCGGGTGATGCCGAGCGACGCGCCCGGAACGCGGTGCTTGCGGGCCAGTTCGGCCAGCCGTCGCCGCCAGTGTGCGGCTTCGATCGGCACCCGTGACGGGCCATCGGCAGGCGCCGTGTACTGCTCGACCCAACCGAGGACGCGCTGGTTGAAGTCGAGCCGGTGCGACGGCGGCCCGTCGAGGATGAACAGGTGCGAAGCGTCCGGGTACAGCACCAGCCGGGACGGGACGCCCCGTGCGCGCAGGGCGCCGAACCACTGCTCGGCCTGGCCGACCGGGCACCGGTCGTCCTGCGCGCCCTGGATGACGAGCGTGGGCGTCCGCACCCGCTCGACCTGCGCGAACGGCGAGAACCGCTCGTTGGCCTTGTCCCACGCCGGACCGCCGAGTTCGCCGACGGCCAGGTAGTGCCCGGCGTCGGACGTGCCGCCCATACTGGTCAGGTCGCTGACCACACCACCGGCGACGGCGGCCGCGAACCGGCTGTCGCGGCTGGTCAGGTAGCAGGTCATGAAGCCGCCGTAGCTGTAGCCCGCCACCGCGAGCCGGTCCGCGTCGGCGATCCCTTCGGCGACAAGGTGATCCAACGGTTCGAGGAAGTCGGCCGCGTCGGCGACGCCCCATCCGCCGACGGCGGCGGTGTAGAAGTCCTCGCCGTAGCCGTCGCTGCCCCGCGGGTTGATCAGCAGCACCGCCCAGCCGCGCGCGACGAGCGCCTGGTGATAAAGATGGATCGAGTCGGCCGCGCCGTTCCAGGCGTTGTGCGGGCCGCCGTGGATGTCGAGCAGCAGCGGCGCGGCGCCGGGTCGCGCCGGATCCCGCAGGAGCCAGCCGTGGACGACGGTGCCGTCGCCGATGGTGAATTCCCGTTCCTCGTGACGGAAAAGCTCGGCCTCGGCCAAGGATGCGCCGTGCTTCGTGCGCACGTCGACGGCGCCGGTGGCCCGGTCGACGACGGCGATCTCGCCGAACGAATCACCCGTGGCCAGGACGACCACGACCCGCCCGCCCGCGATGTCCATTCCGGACACGACACGATCCGCGCCCGCAAGTACCGCACGCGGGCTCTCACCGTCCACTTCGTACAGATGGGTGCAGCCACGGTCCCGGACACCGAACAGCACGGCTCCGTCCTCCGTGGTCTGCGGAAGGGCTCCCGGATAGCCGGGGCCACCGGGCATCACGTTGCGGTCCAGTGACGCGGTCAGCTCGACCGGGTCCCCTCCGTCGAGCGGGACACGCCACAACCCGAGGTGACCGACCTGGGTATCGGCCCGGCCGACCACCAGCAGCGCACCGCCGTCGGCGGTCCAGCCGACCGTGCCCACCATGCCCTCACCGGAGCCGATCAGCCGCGGCTCGGCGGTCTTCGCGGTCACGTCGAGCACGTAGGCGCCGGAACGAAAGGTCAGATCGGCGTCGCCGTCCTGTCCGGACGAGAAGGCGAGGTGCGTGCCGTCGGGCGACCAGGCCGGATCACCGGCGTGCCAATCGCCGAAGGTGACCTGCCGGACTTCGCGCGTGGCGACGTCGAGGACGTGCAGATGCTTGCGGACGGTCTTGATCAGCCCGGCCCCGTCGGCCTTGAAGTCCAGCCGATCGGCCACCACCGGGGCGTTCGCCGCGGATTCGCCGCCCGCCAGGTCGACCGCGGCCGAGAAGGCGATCTTGCCGCCGTCCGGGCTCCAGACCGGGGCGCCCGCACCGAGCGGGAGTTCGGTGACCTGCTCGACCTCCCCGCCCGACGGCGGCAGGAACCACACCTGCGGGGGCCCGTCCTGGGCGCGGAGGAACGCGATCCGCGTGCCGTCCGGCGCCCACTTCGGCGCCATGTCGGCGGTTCCGCGGGTGAGCTGCCGGGCTTCGCCGGTGGTCGCGCCGACCTCCCAGAGCGTGTGCGCGTTCCGGTCTTCGTCACGGTCCGCGGTGCGCAGGACGTAGACGATCCGCTCACCGTCCGGGGACAGCGAAGGCTGGCTGGGGACGGCGATGTCGTACAGGTCGTCGAGACCGAGACGTCGGGTCATGATGCGCTTGCTCCTCTGGAGGTCGTGAGCTCGTTTTCGCTGAAGTGGCAGGCCGCCGAGTGACGCCGGTGTGCCGCGTCGTCCGCGGGATCCGCCTGAAGGCAGAGTTCGCGGTCGGCGCGCACGAGCGGGCCGACCGGGCAGCGCGGGTGGTAGCGGCATCCGCCGGGCGGATGGTGCGGGTCGGCGGGTTCGGCGTCGGCGATCACGTCGTCCGCACCGGTGCCGAGCAGCGAGGTGGTCGCCGACGGCGCCGCGGCGAGCAGGTCACGCGTGTACGGATGCCGCGGATCGGTGAGGACCTGTTCGGCCGGGCCGACCTCGACGATCCGGCCGAGGTACATCACGGCGACGATGTCGCTGAGATAGCGGATCACCGCGAGGTTGTGCGAGATGAACAGCATCGACAGGCCGAGCCGCCGTTGCACGGACCGGACGAGGTTGAGCACCGCGCCCTGCACCGAGACGTCGAGCGCGGACGTGATCTCGTCCGCGATCAGCACCTCGGGCCGCCCGGCCAGCGCGCGGGCGAGCGCCACCCGTTGCCGCTGGCCGCCGGACAGTCGCCCCGGCAGGTGGACGGCGCGTTCGGGATCGAGGTTGACCAGCTCCAGCAGCCGGGCGACCTCGTCCCGGCGTGCCGCGCGTCCGGGGAGGACGCCGCGCGGGATCGCTTCGGTGATCGATTCCCCGATGCTCATCCGGGGGTCCAAAGAGGAATACGGATCCTGGAACACCATCTGCAACGGCGGTCGGCGAGGCAGCTCGCGGACGTCCACGCCACCCAGCAGGACCCGTCCGGCGCTGATCGGCGAGAGCCCGACGGCGGCGCGGGCCAGCGTCGACTTCCCCGATCCCGATTCGCCGACCAGCCCCACGACCTGTCCGGAAGGGACGGTCAGCCCGACCCGGTCGACGGCGGTGAGCCCGCGACGGCCGCCGTAGCGCACGCTCACCGCGTCGAAGACGAGATCGCTCACTCGGCACCTCCTGCGGTCACGGTTTCCTTGACAGGCGGGGAAAGCGGCGCCGGATACCAGCAAGCGACGCGATGCCCGGGTTCCAGGTGCTCCAGCGCCGGGTCTTCGAGACGGCATCGATCGGTCACCGCCGGGCACCGGTCGGCGAAAGCACAGCCGGTGGGCACGCGATCCGGTTCCGGCGGGCGGCCGGGGATCACCGCGAGCGGCGCGTCACGGTCGGTCTCGAGGTCGAGTGTCGCGGCCAGCAAGGCCCGCGTGTACGGATGCCGCGGTGTCCCGGCGGTCGGCAGGTCTTCCACCACCCGGCCCGCGTACATGACCAGCATCCGTTCGCACGTCTGCGAAACGACCGCGATGTCGTGGCTGATCAGGATGATCGCGGTGTCCCGTTCGGCCCTGGTCCGCGCCAGCAGGCGCAGCAGCTGCCGTTGCACGGTGACGTCCAGCGCCGTGGTCGGCTCGTCGGCGATGATGAGCTTCGGGTCCCCCATCAGGCCCATACCGATCATCGCGCGCTGCCGCATCCCGCCGGAGAACTCGTGCGGATACTGCCGCGCGCGCCGTTCGGCGGCGGGGATCCGCACCGCGCGCAACCGGTCCACGGCCCGCTCGAAGGCCTTGGCCCGCGGGAGTCCCTGATGCTGTTCGGCGACTTCGGCCAGTTGGCGGCCGATCCGCCTGGTCGGGTTGAACGAGGTCATCGGATCCTGGAACACCATCGCCAGCGACGTGCCGAGCAGACCGCGCAACTCCCGTTCCGGGGTCGTCAGCACCGGTTTCCCGGCGAATTCGAGCTTGTCCGCGGTGACCACGGCCGGTGCTTCGACCAGCCGCGACACCGCCAGCCCGGTCAGGCTCTTCCCCGAACCCGACTCGCCGACGACACCGATCGCCTCACCGGCGCGGACGGTGAAACCCACCCCGCGCACCGGAACGGTCCAGCCCGCCGGACTCGGGAACGCGACCTGGAGGTTCTCCACG
Source organism: Amycolatopsis sp. NPDC057786 (assembly GCF_042797905.1). Taxonomy (NCBI): domain Bacteria; kingdom Bacillati; phylum Actinomycetota; class Actinomycetes; order Pseudonocardiales; family Pseudonocardiaceae; genus Amycolatopsis; species Amycolatopsis sp. NPDC057786. Next base: position 95,752 of record NZ_JBHVKW010000019.1, on the reverse strand, counting down.
ACCAGCACGGTGTCGTCGCGGGTCTCGGCGGCGTCCTCCCTGGCCGGAGCGACCGGCCGCGGTGCGAGTTTGCGCGACCCGGTACGCACACCGATCACCCCGGCGACGGTCTCCCCCACCAGGTTGAAGGCGAGCCCGGCGAGGACGACCGCGACACCGGGCGCCAGCGCCGCCGCCGGATTGACGTAGATGCCGTTGAGTCCTTCGCCGAGGATCCGCCCCCAGTCGTATTCCGGGGCCTGCACACCGATTCCGAGGAAGGACAACCCGGCGAAGGCGAGCAGCGCCCCGCCGGCGCCGATGGTCGCGTTGACCACCAGCGGTTCGCCGATATTGGGCAGGATGTGCCGGAACAGCAACCGGATCCGGCCGACGCCGGAGATCCTGGCCGCCGCGACGAAATCCCGCCCCGCCACCGAAGCGGCCATCGTCTGTGCCAGCCGCGCGAACGCCGGGGCCAGCGCGAAACCGACCGCCAGCACCGCGCCCTGCGTCCCGACGCCGAAAATGACCGAGAAGAACAACACCAGCAACAGACCGGGGAAGGCGACCGCGATGTTGACCGCCGCGATCACCAGCCGGGCGAGCGGACGCGGCAGCACCGAGGGCAGTGTGCCGAGCACGAGCCCGGTCACCACCCCGATCACGGTGGCGAGCAGCGCCAGCACGATCGACAGCCTGGTCGCCACCAGCACGCGGTAGAGGATGTCGCGGCCGAGGTCGTCGGTGCCCAGCCAGTGCGCCGCCGACGGTCCCTGGCCGATCGCGTTCGTGTCGATCTCGAAAGCCTTGTCCTGCCACAGGATCGGCGCCAGCACCGCGAGCACGATCACGAGTGCCAGCAGTGCGGCCGAGCACGCGCCCAGCGGGGTGCGCAGCGCCCCGAGCCATTTCGCTCCGCGCGGATTCGCCATCTCAGTTCTCCCGGATCGTCGAACGCGGATCGAGAACGGCCAGCAGCACGTCCACCGTCAGGTTCACCAGCAGCACACCGATGCCGTAGACGAGCACGATTCCCTGCACCTGCGGGTAGTCCTTCTGCAGGATCGACTGCGCGATGGTGGAACCGAGCCCCGGCCAGGCGAACACGTTCTCGACCAGCACCGTCCCGGCCACCATCCCGGTCAGCATCAGCCCGCCCATGGTGAGGGTCGCGGTCACCGCGTTGGGCAACGCGTGCCGGAGGTACACCAGCCGCGCGGGCAACCGTTTCGCCCGCGCGGTGCGGATGAAATCGTTGCCCAGCACGGAAAGCGTCTCCACTCGCACGATACGGGCGAGTACCGACGCCGGGCCGAGCGCCAGCGCGATCACCGGGAGCACGAGCGCACCCGTCCCCTCGCTGCCCGCCACCGGGAACCAACCGAGCTGGACCGCGAAGAACGCCACCAGCGCCACCGCGACCAGGAACTCCGGGATCGCGGCCAGGAGGACCGCCGTCGAGGTGAACGCCAGTTCACCTCCGCGACGGCGGCCGCCCCGGGTCAGCACGGCGAACAGCAGGCCCAGCGGGATCGCGACCGCGATGACCACCACGAAGGCGGGCAACGCCAGCTCCAGGGTCGCGGGGAGCCGGTCGCCGATGACGTCCGCGACCGGCACCCCGGTGGTCATCGACGTTCCCCAGTCCCCGGAGAAGAGACCGGCGAGATAGTCGACATACTGCTTCCACAGCGGGTCGTCGAGGCCGAGCGCGGCCCGCCGGGCGTTCACCAGCTCGGCGGGCGCGGTCAGCCCGAGCGCCGCGCGGACCGGATCGCCGGGGATCAGCTGGATCATCAGGAACGCCGTGGTGACCAGCACCCACAGCGAGACCGCAAACCGGCCGAGACGGCGGATCCCGAACGACAGCCAAGGACTGCTCCTCGGGCCGGCTGTCGCGACGGCGCTCGTCATCAGGAGTACATCCGGATCGACGACGGCAGGATCTGGCCCTGGTTCATTTCGAACCGGGCACCGTTCGCGAAGGTCGGGATGGTCGAGTTCACGAACGGCACCACATCGAGCCGATCGAACAGCGCGGATTCGGCGGCCAGCCAGTCACCGCACCCGGATTCGCCGACCTGCGCCGACGCCTTGCCCGCGAGCTCGGTGTACCGGGGATTCTCGATATGCGCGAAATTCGTGCCCTGCGGCGGTTTCGCGCCGGAAACGAACGGAACGGCCTGGCTGGGCAGGACGAAGCCCAGCGGCGCCAGCGACACTTCCCATTCACCGGTGCCGAACAGCACCTGGCTGGTGCCGGGGCCGTCGACGGCCTTGATCGTGGCCTCGACCCCGATGTTCTTCCACGACTGCAGGATCAGCTCCGCGGCCGAGACCATCGTCGGCCCGACCTGGGTGCCGTAGACGACGGTGAGCGCGAGCCGTTTGCCGTTCTTGGCCCGTATTCCGTCCGGACCGGGCGTCCACCCCGCGGCGTCGAGCCCGGACTTCGCGGCGGCGACGTCGAAGGCGGGCAGCTTGCCGTTGATCGAATCACCGGGGCACGCCAAGGGTTCTCCGGTGACGAGCCCCTTGGCGGGCTGACCGGTGCCGGTGGTGAGCACCTTGCCGATCTGGGCGAAATCGAGCGCCTGGGTCAGTGCGCGGCGCACCGCCTGGTCCTGACCGGGCCTGCCGGGTGCCTGGTTGAAGAACACCTCACCCATCGGCATGACGATGTCGGCGTGGAACAACTTCTGCGACCGCAACCGCTGCTGGTCCTGTCCGGTCACCTGCGCCGCGCTGAGTTCCCCGGACAGCAGCAGGTTCGCCGTCGTCGTCATGTTCGGCACGACCCGGAAGACCACTTTTTCGGGCAGTCCCGGCTGTTCGCTCTTCCAGTCGCCGGGGCCCCAGGTGTAGTCCTTGCGCCGGGTGAGGGTGTAGTGGTCGTTCGGCACGATCTCGGTCATGGTGAACATGCCGGTGCCGTGCTGTCCCTTCGCGGCGGACGCCCGGTCCGCCAGTCCCTTGGCGCAGACGATCGGCACGGCCGCCACATTGCGCAGCAGGAACGAATCCGGTGCCCCGCTGGTGACCGTGACGGTCCGGGCGGCGTCGTCGGCGACCGCCTTCGTCCCCGCTTTGACACTGACGCCGGTCAGCGGGGACTTGGTCGCCGGATCACCGACGTGGTCGATGTTCGCGGCCACGTCCCGCGCGGTCAGCGGTGACCCGTCCGCGCATTTCACCCCGTCCCGCAGGGTGAAGTTCGCCGTGGTCGTCGTGGCCTCCCATTTCTCCGCCAGCCCCGCCACCGGCTTGCCCGCGGAATCGAGGTGGATCAGGCCGTCGTAGAGGAACCGGCCGATCTGCCTGGCGATCGACAGCACGGTGACGGCCGGGTCGAGCGTCCCTGGATCGGTCGAAAGGCCCATCGTGAAGGTCTTGCCGTCGGTCAATTTCTGGTTCGCGGTCCGGTCCTCGCCGGATTGCGACGTCCCCCCGCACGCGCTCACGGTCAAGGCCACCACGCCCGCCATGGCGGCGGTGAGCCGAGCTGTCTTCATGCGGTTCTCCTACGGTTGGACGGAAAGTGCGCGAAGGTGGTCCACGGCAAGGCGCGCCGCCGTGCCGATCGAGGCGTCGACCGCGGGCAGGCGGTCGGCGAGGGATTCGGCGCGGGTGAACACCGCGACGGCGTACCGGCGACCGTCCACATCGGACACGACGCCCGCTTCGTTGCGGACGGCGGGAAGGGTCCCGGTCTTGGCCGCGACCGCCACCCCGGCGGGGAAACCGGACGACATCCGATGCGGCCAGATCTGTTGCGCCATGATCTTCCGTACGCGCTCACAGGCGGCCGGGTCGCCCGCGCGGTCGGTCCAGATCGCGTCCAGCAGCGCGGTGATCTCCCGCGGGGTCGACGACGTCGTGCGTTCCGGATCGAGGACCGAGAGCTTCCACAGCTGTTCGGGCGTTGCGGCGGCGAAGACGGCTTCCAGATCGTCGTCGGGTTTCGCGCCGAGATCCGCGATCACCGAGGCGAAAAGGTCCTCGCAGCAGCCGATCAACCGCGTCCTGGCGAGCCCGAGGTCGGCGAGCACCCGGTCGACGGCCTCCTGCCCGACCCGGTGGTAGACGAGATCGGTCGCGGCGTTGTCGCTCATCGTCAGCATGAAATGGGCCAGGTCGCGCCAGCTCATCTCGACGTCGTCCGCGCAGCCCGCGGTGCCGATCCCGCCGATGCGGTACCGGGTGGTGACCAGGGTCCGCTCGGTCTCGTCCAGTCGCCCGGCCACCACTTCCCTGGCGTAGGCGAGGGCGACCGGGATCTTGAACACCGACGCGAGCACGACCGGGTCGTCCGCGCCCACAGCGACTTCGGGACCGCCGGAGACGCCGATTTCCCGAGCGTGCAGGAATCCGCGTGCCCCGGCCGACTCGAAGACCGCCTCGATCTCGTCGGCGATCCGGCTCACCGGCTCACCCGCCGGTCGGCACGCCCGGTGTGGAGGTACAGCGCCCGCCCGCTGCCGTCGTCCCCGACGAACGCGTGCGGCATGTGCAGTCCGGGCTGCGTCTTGTAGGCCGCGACGAGCGTGTCGCCCTTGTAGGCCAGCAACTCCGTCTTCTCGGCTTCCCCGCCCGTAGCGGCCATGATCCCCTTCGGAACACGCTCGATCCACAGCTGTCCGTCGTCGTCCTGGCTGACCACGGTGTCGGCCACCCGCGACGAGTACTCGCCGACGTACCTGGACGGGTCGGCCGGCGCCGCCGCCGCGTTCGGTTCCGGCAGGGCGGGGACCTCGACGTCGGCGAGGTCACCCAGCACCTTCCGGAAGATGTCCGCGTACAGGTGGAGCGGCTGGCCTCCGTTGGTCAGCAGGGCGACCGCGACGTTGCGGCCCGGGACCACCCGCAGGAAGGCCGACTGGCCGATGGTGCCGCCGTCGTGGCCGATCACCGGGCCGCCGGGCCAGTCGAAGAGCATCCAGCCGAGACCCCACGCGCCGCCCATCAGGCCGAGGTCGGGCAGTTCGACCTGGCGCTCCCACATCGATCGCACCGTTTCCGGCCGGAGCACCTGGGTACCGTCGTCCGCCCTTCCCTCGGACAGGTGCATCCGCGCGAAGGTGAGCAGATCGCGCGGGCGCATCGAGAGCATCGATCCGGCCGGGGCGTTCGACCGGGTCAGCGCCCAGATCCCGGCCGGGCGCGGTTCGTCGTCCGGTGACGGCGCGAGGTGCCCGATCGCGGCGCGGTACCGGATCGCGTCGTACGGCCCGGCGGCCGCGTGCGTCAGACCGAGCGGGGCGAAGAGATGGTCGCGCAGGCAGTCGTCGTAGGACTTGCCCCGCAGTACCTCGATGACGCGGCCGAGCACGCAGTAGGCGGCGTTGTTGTAGGAGAACATCTCCCCCGGCTTGAACAACTGGGGCACGTCCGCCAGTGTCGCGACCAGCTTCTCCACGCAGTCGTCGCCAACACCGGTGTCGGTGAAGATGTCGCCTTCGAAACCGGACGTGTGGCAGGTCAGCTGCCGGACGGTGATCCGCGACGCCGCGTCGTCGTCGGCGAGGACGAACTCCGGCAGGTAGGCCCGCACCGGCTTGTCGAGATCGAGGAGGCCTTCGTCGACGAGCTGCATCGCCAGCGTCGTCGTCCACACCTTCGTGATCGAGCCGATCTGGAACACCGAGTCCACTGTGGACTCGACACCGGTGTCCTTGTTCAGCACGCCCGCCGCGTGATCGATCACCTCGTCGCCGGCGAGGACCGCGACGGCCGCACCGGGGACCCGGTGTTCGGCCAGCAGGGCGGAAAGGTTCTGTGCCAACCAGGCGTCGATTTCGGAAAGTTTCGCCATGTTCCACCTCGTGTCCGGGAAAGCGTCGGCCGCAGTTCCCGGGATGCTATGCCGGTGACCGGTGCCACCGATTCGTGCGGAACGACGAGAGCGGCGGAAAAGTTCATCCGGGCTGACGAATCAATCGCTCCGGCCCTCCCCGCACCCGGCCGTGCACACAACAGCAAGGAAGACAAGGAATGCCCGAACACGACACCGTCCGTCACCGGTAGGACGGGCCTACCGATCCGCGGTGGGCGACTTCCTGCCCGCGAACTACATGAAGGCCCCCTTCCTGTACCTAGGCGCAAGGAAGGGGGCCTTCATGTACTCGGCAAGGGGGCCTTCACGGACAGGGTTGGGACCAACCGGAACCGGCGGACCTGTCGCAGAGTCGCTTTCGCGACGCGTCCCCTAAGCTGCGATTGATAACCGCTGTTTATCAATCGAGCCAAACCAAGTCTTTGTCTTCGATGATTCCGCTTCGTACCGTGAACGGATCGGCGGCAGAGGCAACGGAGGGAGGCGTCCATGGAACTTCGTCACCTGCGCTACTTCGTCACCGTCGCCGAGACCTGTCACTTCGGCCGGGCAGCCGAGCGGCTGCACGTCGCGCAGCCCGCGCTCTCGCACACCATCCGCCGGCTGGAGGAGGAACTCGGCGTCGTCCTGCTGGCCCGCACGACCCGGCAGGTCCGCGTGACACCGGCGGGTGAGTTCTTCCTGGCCGAAGCCCGGCGTGTCCTGGCGGGCCTGGACGTGGGAGTACGCGGGGTCCGCCGGATCGGCGAAGGCAAACGTGGCCTGCTCCGGGTCGGCTTCACCGGCACCGCGGCGTTCTCCCATCTGCCACGGCTGGCCAGGGCGCTCGCCGAGCGGGTGCCGGACGTGGAGTTGGAGGTCCGCGCCGACCTCCTGACCGCCGAGCAGTGCGAACGCCTGCGCACCGGGACACTGGGGATCGGGATGCTCCGCCCGCCGGTCACCGGGGACGACATCGGCTTCCGGGTGATCGAAAGCGAGCCACTGATCCTCGCCGTCCCCGCCGACCACCGGCTGGTCGCCGAACCCGTCGTCGCGATGGCGGAGCTGCGGACCGAACCGCTCGTGACCTACGACCGGCGCAACTCCGTCGTGTACGACGCCGTCGCTCGCAGCTGCCGGGAGGCGGGGCTCACGCCTCCACGGCTTCACGAGGCCTCCGGGACGGCGGTGCTACTGGCGCTGGTCGCCGGTGGCCTGGGCGTCGGCGTGGTGCCCGCCTCCGCCAGGGCGCTGCCCCTGGCCGGTGTCGTGTTCCGCGACCTCGCCGGAGCGGCGACCGTGGAGCTGGCACTGGCGTGGCACCGCGAGTCCCGGTCCCCGCTCGTCACGACCGTCCTCGACGCGCTCGAGGACGTCTTCCCTACCACCGAAAGCACCTGATGAAGATCACGCGCGTCGAGGCGATCCCGTTCGCCATCCCGTACCGGAAACCGCTGAAATTCGCCTCGGGCGAAGTGCACGTCGCCGAGCACGTCCTCGTGCGGGTGCACGCCGACAACGGCGTCGTCGGCGTGGCCGAGGCGCCCCCGCGGCCGTTCACCTACGGCGAGACCCAGGCGGGGATCATCGCGGTGATCGGCTCCCTGTTCGCCCCGCAGGTGGTCGGTCTCAGCCTGCTCGACCGCGAAACGGCGCACACCCGGCTCGCCCGCACGGTCGGCAACCCGACCGCGAAATCCGCGATCGACATGGCGATCTGGGACGCGCTCGGCCGCAGCCTCGACGTGTCGGTGACCGAACTGCTCGGCGGCTACACCGACCGCATGCGCGTGTCCCACATGCTCGGCTTCGACGAGCCGTCCGCGATGGTCGCCGAGGCCGAGCGGATGCGCGACACCCACGGCATCACCACCTTCAAGGTCAAGGTCGGCCGCCGCCCGGCGTCGCTCGACACCGCCGTCGTACGCGCGCTGCGGGAGCACTTCGGCGACACCGTCGACCTCTACGTCGACGGCAACCGCGGCTGGACCGCGGCCGAATCGGCCCGCGCGATGCGGGAGATGGCCGACCTCGGCCTGCTCTTCGCCGAGGAACTCTGCCCCGCCGACGACGTCCTCGGCAGGCGCTGGCTCGTGCGGCGGCTCGACGTGCCGTTCATCGCCGACGAATCCGCGGTGACCCCGGCCGACGTCACCCGCGAGATCCTCGGCGGCTCCGCCACCGCGATCAGCATCAAGACCGCCCGCACCGGTTTCACCCGCTCACAGCGCACCCATCACCTCGCCGAGGGACTCGGTCTGGAAGTCGTGATGGGCAACCAGATCGACGGCCAGCTCGGTTCGCTGTGCGCGGTCGCGTTCGGCTCGGCCTACGAACTGACGTCCCGCCGCCCCGGCGAACTCTCGAACTTCCTCGACATGAGCGACGACCTGCTCACCGAGCCGTTGCGTGTCGTCGACGGCGAACTCACCGTCCGCCCCGGCGCCGGCCTCGGTGCCGAAATCGATCCGGAGAAGCTCCGGCGCTACCGCCAGGACCACTGACGCCACCACGAATCAAGGAGGATTCATGACCGCCATCCCCGAGACGGCCACCGCGGCCGCGTCCGGTGCCAACGCGACCGAACGGTTCAAGAGCGACAAGTTCGCCGGCGTCGCCGGAACGCCGAAGGAGCGGGTCAGCCTGCTGGCCCGTGAGGTGCTGGAAGCCGTGCACGGGACGATCCGGAAACACAAGGTCACCTACGACGAGTACAACGCGCTCAAGTCGTGGCTGATCGGCGTCGGCGAGGACGGCGAATGGCCGCTGTTCCTCGACGTCTGGGTGGAGCACGTCGTCGAGGAGGTCGCCACCGAGCACCGCGAGGGCAACAAGGGCGCCATCGAGGGGCCGTACTACGTGCCCGGCGCGCCCGAGCAGGGTGCCCGAGGCGCGGTCCCGATGCGCGACGACGAACCCGGAACGCCGCTCGTCTGGACCGGCCGGGTCACCTCGACCGACGGCACGGCGCTGAGCGGCGCGAAGGTCGAGCTGTGGCACGCCGACGCGGACGGCTTCTACTCCCAGTTCGCGCCGGGCATCCCGGAATGGAACCTGCGCGCGAGCTTCACCGCCGACGCCGAAGGCAGGTTCGAGATCCACACCGTGCGCCCCGCGCCGTACCAGATCCCGACCGACGGCTCCTGCGGCAGGCTCATCGCCGCGGCGGGCTGGCACGCGTGGCGTCCGGCGCATCTGCACGTCAAGGTCTCGGCACCGGGGCACGAGCTGCTCACGGCCCAGCTGTACTTCCCCGGCGACGAGCACAACGACGACGACATCGCCTCCGCGGTCAAACCGGAACTGGTGCTGGACCCACGCCCGTCAGGCGATGGCGAGACCATCGAGTACGGCTTCGTCCTCGATCCCGAACGTCCCTGACCAGCGTCCCTTTGGGAGTGACCGATGCTTTACCACGTGCGCATGGACGTCCGCCTGCCGCCCGATCTCGATGCGGCGGAACGCGCCGACCTCATCACGCGCGAAAAGGCGTACAGCCAGAAGCTTCAGCGTGAAGGCAAGTGGCCGCAGCTGTGGCGGATCGCGGGCGAATACGCGAACTTCTCGATCCTCGACGCCGCCGACCACGACGAGCTGCACACGCTGCTGTCCGGCCTGCCGTTGTTCCCGTACATGGACATCGCGGTCACGCCGCTGGCGACGCACCCGTCCAAGGTCGGCCTCTGAGGATCAGTCCTTTCTCTTCGCGAAGAGAGGCCCCTTCGAAACGATCATCCCGATGCCGAAGCCCAGTACCGAGACCCCGAACATGATCAGGATGAAGCCGCCGATCTGCGCCTCGGCGTCGGTGTCCGGGCTGCGCGCCGAGTTCGAGGAACGGGCGACCACGCCGCCCGGATCGGCGAGCGCGTCGACCCCTGTGTAGAACAGGCCGATCGCAGCGAGGATCAGGAAGATACCGCCGGCGATGCGCTTGCCGGACCGGCGCGGTGGAGGCGCACCTTGGCTGTCCTCAGTGGAGTTGGACTCTGACATGGACCGCAAGATATCAGCGGCCGCCGGGCTCGCTGGTTACGTCGAGCCCACCTTCTCCCGTGCGGAGCCGCGAGTAGAAAAGCGACCTCGTGGGTATTCAGTGCCATGACGCCGGCGGCCATGGGGCGCGGGCGACGAGGAAGGAGTAGATCGTGTATCGACATACTCCAGACCCGAGCATGGAGAGGAGCGACTCTGACGCCGACGTGGCCGATCCGGGGTCCGGAGCCGTTCCGGGCGCGCCGATCGACACCACCGTGAGGTCGGCTTTCGAGGAGCTCGTTCCGGCACAGGCGGGCGAGGTCGCCCTGCTCCGGCGGAAACTGAGGGGCTGGCTGGACGCGTTGCCCATCGACGCGAACAGCAAGTACGACATCACCATCGCCACGTACGAGGCGATGGCCAACACGGCGATGCACGCCTACCCAGGCAGGCGAGGCTGGGTCCGCCTTTATGCCGACTGGGCGGGTGACGCGATCACGGTCACGGTGACCGACACCGGGAACGGCATCCCCGCGGCGAGGTCACGGGTGGGCAAACCCGCTTCCGGTGGTCGTGGCCTGAGCCTGATCGACGAGGTCACCGACCAGATGACCATCGACACCGGCGCGCACGGCACGCGGGTGGCCATGGTGTGGCGGCCCGCCGCCCTCCGGCAGAACACGGCGTCCTGACCGGCACAGCCCAGGCGGTGTCCGGTAAGTCCCGGCGGACAGGGACAGCGACTAGCGCGACCCCATCGAGACGGCGGGACTCGGCCCCGGGCCCGAAAGCGGAGTCGGCCCGAACCAGTCGAGGCACACCACCATCGCGTCGTCCTCGGCCTGCTCGCCGTGGCGGCGGGTGCTGAGTTCCCTCAGCACGGAGCCCGGGACGTGGGCGGCGGGCAGGTCGGCGGTCGCGACGACCGCCTCGGCGAGTTCGCGTTCCCCGTAACGTTCGCCGTGCGGCCCTGCCGCGTCGTAGACGCCGTCGCTGACGAACACGAACCGGTCGCCGTCGACGGCCTGGAATCGCTGGGCGGTGTAGAGCGTGTCCTCGAACGTGCCGAGCGGCAGCTGTTCGTCGAAGTGGATCTGCTCGGCCTTTCCGTCCCGCAGCCGCCACAAGCGCGGCGATCCCGCGTCGACGACGTCGGCCGTTCCGGTGGCGAGGTCGAACTCCAGCAGCAACGCCGAGACGTGCTGGGCGCCACGATAGTGCGCGTAGAGCGCCTGGTCAGCGAGCTCAGCCTGGGCGTCGAGGGCGACTCCGGCGCGGCGGGCGTTGCGCAGCGCGTTGACGGCGAGGTTGGTCAGCAGCGCGGCTTCGCTGCCCTCCCCCATGCCGTTGATGAGCGTGACGGCGAGTTTGTGGGCGGAGGCGGACCAGTCGAAGCAGTCGCCGTAGATGGCGTACGCGGGTTCGAGCTGGCCGCCCAGCGCGAATTCGGCGCGGGTACAGGCCCGGCCGGGCAGCAGCTGCCATTGCATCTCCGCGGCCAGTGTCAACCGGGAGGACCGCCGGGCCTGGATGTAGAGGTCGGTGTCGCGGTCGGCGACGAACAGTTCGTGCGCCAGCGCTTCGGCGAACCGCTCGAGTTCGGCCCACACCGGCGGTTCCGGTTCCTCGGGCAGGGTCACCGCGAGGATCCCGAGCCGGTCACCGCGGACGCTGACCGGCAGGTACCCGGTCACGCTCGCGCCGTCGTGGTCGAACGTGGCGGCCTGCGCGACGAACGCCGCCCCCGGCGTCGTGCCGTCGACCGGGATCGGCTCCGACGTGTAAGGCAGTGTGCTCACCCGGCACAGCTCGGTGAGGGCGTAATCGGCCATCAGGAGCTCGACCGCCCGCGCCCCGAAGTGCTCGGACAGCGCCGAGCGAAGGGCGGCGGGCAGGTCGTGAGGAGGGACGTCCCGCAAAAGACGCTCCACCGCCAGGGATCTGTCCAACGCCCCGCCTCCCGCTCACCGGATCGCGCACCGGGAAGGCACACGTTGAGTCTGTCGAGTCCGCGCCGCCCCGGCGAGCCGGGTCTCCGGCGATTCGCGTGAGCTGTGCTGCAGGAACGAGCATAAGGATGCCAGAGTGGACACCGTGGATCGGTCCCGCGAGCAGCCAACCCCGGACGGGACGGCTGCGGAGTTCGACCTGCCCGGCCTCGTCGAGCTCGTGGTCGAGCGGATGCAGGACGTCTCCCCGCGGCCGCTGTCCACCGCCCAGCTGCGCGCGGTGATCGCACTGGACCACCACGACGGGCTGAACCTGCGCACCCTGGCCGAGTTGCTCGGCTCGACCCCGCCGCTGGTGAGCCGTCTCTGCGACCGGCTCGAAGCGGTCGGCTTCCTCGAACGGCTGCCGAGCACCCGCAGCCGCCGCGAACTCACGCTGCGGCTGAGCGAACGCGGCCGCGCCTACCTCCGGGAAATCCGTGCCCGGCGGCGGGAGAACGTCCAGGCGGTACTCGAGAAGATGACCCCCGCCGGGAGGGCCGCGCTGGCCGCCGGACTGCGGGAATACCACGCCGCCGGCACCGGGGACGAGGTCGGCAGCGGGGCGCCGTGAGGCCCCGCTGTTGCGGGAGTACGCTCGACTGTTGTTATATGACAACAGTTCATCGGCGTACAGCAGAGCGCGCCCCAAACCGCGGGAGGACACGGTGCTGGGGACGGACGATGCCCCCGTTCGGGAGCTGCTGACGCGGATCCTCGACGAAGACCACACGACGCTGGTGGGCGACTGGATCCGACGGCAACTCGAGCCGTCCGCGGCGGCGCACTCCGAGCAGGAGCTCCGCCGCGAGGCCGCCGAACTGCTCGAAGCCCTGCGTGCCGCGCTGGGCACGACACTGCCCGTTGACCGGATCGTGGCGCGGGACGGCGCGGTCCGTGACGCGCTGACCTCGTTTTCGGAGCGCCGGGCCCGCGCCGGTGCCGAGCCGTCGGCCACCGCGATGGCGATCCTGTCGCTCAAACGCGTGACGCTGGCCGCCGTCGAGCGGCACACGGACGACGACGGCCTGCGTTACCGGGCGGCTTTGCTGGTCAGCGAACTGCTCGACGGCGCGGGCGTGCTGACCTTCGCGGTCTACGTCACCGGACGGGAACAGATCATCCGCCGGCAGCACCACCAGATGCTCGAACTGTCCACACCGGTCGTGCGGCTGTGGCGGCACGTGCTGGCGGTGCCGCTGATCGGCACCCTCGACAGCGCTCGCACACAGGTCGTGATGACCAGCCTCCTCGAGGCGATCCAGACCCACGAAGCCAGGGTCGCGATCATCGACATCACCGGCGTGCCGACCGTCGACACCGCGGTGGCCCAGCATCTGCTGCAGACCGTCAGCGCGGTCCGGCTGATGGGCGCGGAATGCGTCGTCAGCGGTATCCGCCCGTCGATCGCGCAGACCATCACCCAGCTGGGCATCGACCTGTCGCAGATCGTCACCCGCGGCTCCCTCGCCGACGCGCTGGCCACCGCGATGCGTCTCATCGGCGACCGCGCCCCCGCCGTCGCGGTGACCGAGTGAGCACCCAGGCGGGGCTGCCGATCCTGCGGCTCGGCGACATCCTGCTCACCGGCCTGCCCAGCGACCTGGACGACAAGACCGCGCTGCGGTTCACCGAAAAGCTCACCACCCGCATCGCCGACGAAGGCATCCGCGGCGTCATCATCGACATCTCGCGGCTGGAGGTCGTCGACTCCTTCGTCGCGCGGGTCCTGATGCAGCTCGCCGACACCGGACGGCTGCTCGGCGCCAGGATGATCGTCGCCGGGATGCGCCCCGCGGTCGCGATCACGCTGTCCGAACTCGGGCTCCAGCTCACCGGCGTCCGGACCGCGCTCGACGCGGAACAGGCGATGGAACTGCTGGGCTGGCGCCGTCCCGCCGAGGCGCCCCATGCTCCCTGACGAACTCACCGACCCCGGTCGCGACGTCCCGCCCCTCGAACACGCCGTCCGCGCCGAAGAGGATCTGCTCACCGCCCGGCACGCCGTGCGGTCCAGCGCGGTCGCCGCGGGATTCTCCATCGTGGACCAGACGAAAATCGTCACCGCGGCCAGCGAACTGGTCCGCAACGCCTACATCCACGGTGGCGGCGGAACCATGACGATCACCGTGCTCCGCGACGACCGCGGCCGGATCGGGCTGCGGCTGCGCGTCCGGGACGACGGGCCCGGTATCGCCGACGTCGATCGGGCGATGACCGACGGCTTCAGCACCGGCGCCGGACTCGGCCACGGCCTCGGTGGGACCCGCCGCCTCGTCGACGAATTCACCATCGACTCAGCCCCCGGCCGCGGCACGACCATCACGATCACGCGCTGGAAGCCATGAGCGGCATCGTGGTCCCCCCGCCCTCGCGCCTCTTGCGCGTCGACCACGCCAGCGCCGTCTACGCCGCCGCACGGACCGCCCGCGAGACCGGGCGGGACGGCGGGCTGCCCTCGGTGCTCACCGAACGCGCGGCCGTCGTGACCTCCGAACTGGCCGGGAACCTCGACCGGCACGCGATCAACGGTTCGATCGTCGTGCAGCGGCCCGCGATCGGGCTCGGCATCGACGTCCTCGCCGCCGATGACGGCCCGGGGATGGCCGACGTCGGACATTGGCTCCTCGACGGCAACACCACCACGGGCACGCTCGGCACCGGCCTCGGCGCGGTCGGCAGGATGGCCACCGTCTTCCGGATCCGCTCGGCGCCCCGGTCCGGCACCCTGGCGTCGGCCAGGGTCCTCCTTCCCGGGACACCGGCCGGGCCCGCCGCCGCGGTCGGGCATTTCTGTCTCCCCCGCGACGGGGAGGACCACTGCGGCGACGCCATCGCCCTCGCCGAACTGACCGGCGGCTGGGCCGCGGTCGTCGTCGACGGCCTCGGCCACGGGCCCGACGCCGCCGAAGCCGCCGAAACGGCGATCCGCGTGTTCCGCCAGAATCCCGACCGGCCGTTCCCTCATCAGCTGGCGACCATGCACCGCGCACTGCGCACCACCCGCGGCGCCGCCGTCGCGCTCGCCCGGGTCGCGTCCGGCACGCTCGAATTCTGCGGAGTCGGCAACGTCAGCGGCACGACCATCAGCGGGGACGGCCGGTCGCGACTGCTGCTCAGCATCCCCGGTGTCGTCGGCTACGCCCTGCCCGCCGCCCAAGTCCGGCACACCGCGCTCACCGCCGGGGACCTGGTCGTGCTGCACACCGACGGCGTCGGCCACACCTGGCGCACACCGGCGAGCGCGACGCAGCCGCCGAACGCGCTGCTCCTCGCCGCCGATCTTTCCCACCGTCACCGCAATCCCCGCGACGACGCCGCCATGATCGCCCTCCACCCGGACCAGCTCCGCTGATGCACCCACACCTCACCCGGCTCCGCCGCCGCCTCCGCGCGGCCTGCGCCGAAGCAGGCGTCCCCGCCGAAGACCGCGCCCGTCTCGTCATGGCCGCGACCCTGCTCGCCGGACCGGCCTTCGACGCCGGTGCGGAGGTCGCGCTCGAAACCACCACCGCCGACGGCCTCCTCGCGGTCACCGTCCGGCTCCCCCGCCCGGTCGAACGGCCGCGGCGCAACACCCTCCCCCTGCTGCCCGACGCCGAAGAAGACACGAGCCTCACCTGGCATCTCCCCACGGGAACCGTCCGGCATCCCGTCCCGGCCGGTGACGACCAGGCGACCGATGAGGAAAGCCTCGCGCTCATCGCCCGCGCCGACGCGCTCGCGCGGGAACAGCGGGAGCTCAAACACGAACTCGCCGAAACCAACAGCGGTGTGCTGGCCATGTACATCGAACTCGAACAACGCGACGAACAACTCCGCCGCGCGCATTCCGTCATCTTCCGCGAGCTCGAAGACGCGCTACGGCCAGGCCCGCCCGCCGTGCCAGGGCTCGAACTGGCCGTCCACTACTCGCCGACCGACCAGGATTCCCCCACCGGCGGGGACCTCTACGACTGGTTCGTCCTTCCCGACGGACGGCTGCACATCACCCTCGTCGACGCCGTCGGGCACGGTGTCACCTCGACCCGCCACGCCCTCACCGTCACGCACGCGATCCGCACCCTCGCGCTGGAAGGTCACCCCTTCCGGGACCTCATCGCCCGTACCGCGCACACTCTCGCCACGATCGAACCCGACCTCATGGCGACCGTGATCCTCGCCAGGATCGACCCGGCGACCGGCGAACTGACCCTCGCGAACGGCAGCCATCCCGCCCCCGTACTGACCACTGTGGACGGTCGAGCGCAGCTGCTGCGCCCCCCGGTCGTCGGCCGCGGGATCGGCTTTCCCGACCCCGGCAGCCCCGAACTCCGCCACCACACCCTCGGGCACGGAGAAACCCTGCTCCTCTACACCGACGGCCTCGTCGAAAGCCGCAAGGACTATCTCGAAGGCCAAGACCGGCTCTTGGATCTCGCCCCCGCGTACGCCGCCCTTCCCATCACCGAGCTTCCCCGGGAACTGGCCGTCCGGATGCACGACGTCGTCCTGCACGCCGACGACACCGTCGTCCTCGCCGTCCGGCGGCCACTTCCCTGGGCGAATCTCAGCAGGCAGGCGGAGTGAACGTCCCGTTCTGCGCGACGACGTCACCGACATCCGCGAAACCCACGTGCTCGTTCTGACGACTGAGGAGCAGCACCCGGTTTTGCCCAGGGGACGCTTCCAACCCGGGAACCGGCGGCTGGCCGGCACCGGCACCGATTCCCGTCGTCCGGTGTCCGGTCCGATCGCCGTTGACGACCTGGATTTCCCGCGGCCCCGACTCGGCCTGTCCTTGGGCGGACGCGGAGATCGGCACGAACAGTGCGAGCAAAGCGGCCGTTCAGCTATTCCTGCGACTCGGCGAGCAGTTTCAGGGCGAGCGCCTTGAGTTCCGGGCTCGCCTTCGCGGCGTCGCCCGAATCGAACGGCGGCCGCGGATCGTATTCGACGGCGAGCTGGATACCGCGGGCGATCCGCTCGCCGGCCAGCAGGGACGCGAGATGGAACGCGAGGTCGATCCCGGCGGACACCCCCGCCGCGGTGACGACCTTGCCGACCTGGACGTAACGCTCGGCCACGTAGCGCACGCCGAAGGTCTTCTCCAGGTAGTCCGCCGAGGCCCAGTACGTGGTGGCCCGGTCGCGAAGCAGCCCCGCCGCGCCGAGGACCAGGCTTCCCGTGCACACCGACGTGGTCCAGGTCGTGTGCCGGTGGATGCGCCGGATCCACTCGAGCAGGACGGGGTTCTCCATGGCGGCGACCGTGCCGCGGTTGCCCGCGCCGGGGACCAGCAGCACGTCCAGCCGGTTCACCTCGGCCACCGAACGTTCCGCCACCACCGCGACATCCCGGGTGTCGGTGCGTACCGGGCCGCGGTGCTCGGCGATCATCGTCACCGCGGCGCCGGGAAGCCGGGACAACACCTCGGCGGGGCCGGTCGGATCCAGCAGGCTGAAGCCGTCGTAGAGCAGGATGCCGATCTTCAAACCCGGGGTCTCGGCCTGGGCCGTGCCGGTGCCGAGGCCGAACGCCGCGGCCGCCGCGGCACCGGCCAACACTGTCCTGCGCGTGGTCTTCGCACTGTTCATACCGCGAATTCTGGGGCGGTCAGCGGACGA
Source organism: Amycolatopsis sp. NPDC057786 (assembly GCF_042797905.1). Classification (NCBI taxonomy): domain Bacteria; kingdom Bacillati; phylum Actinomycetota; class Actinomycetes; order Pseudonocardiales; family Pseudonocardiaceae; genus Amycolatopsis; species Amycolatopsis sp. NPDC057786. Next base: position 78,383 of record NZ_JBHVKW010000019.1, on the reverse strand, counting down.
TCGGGCGTGGCATGTCCGGCATCCTGCGAAGCTTGTCCCCGGACAGCCCGTACTGGTGGCGGAACGCCGAGCGCAGGGTTTCCGCCGAGGCGAACCCGCACTGCCTGGCGACCGCGGAGAGCGGCAACGCGGTGGACCGCACCAGCTGGGCCGCCGCTTCGGTCCGCGCCATCCGCACGGTCCTGGCCGGGGTGCTGCCCAGATGGGCGGTGAACAGGCGGGTGAGATGCCGGGTGGTGACCCCGGCACGCGCCGCCAGCGCCGGTGGGCTCAGGTCCTCCGTGAGATGCGCGGCGATGTATCCCAGCAGATCCAATACGACCCGGTTGCTCGGCGGCGGAGCGGCCAGGAACGTACTGATCTGCGCCTGGTCGGCCGGGCGGTGCAGATAGGTCACCAGTTCACGGGCGACCTCGCGGGCCAGTGTCGGACCGTGGTCGTCCTCGATCAGCGCGAGCGTGAGATCCAGCGCGCTGATCACCCCGGCCGAGGTGAAGACGTTGCCGTCACGGATGTAGAGCGGGGCGGGATCCACTGTCACGGCGGGAAAAGTCGCGGCGAGCAGCTCGCTGTAGCCCCAATGCGTGGTGACCCGCCGGTCGTCGAGCAACCCGGCGGCCGCCAGCACGAACGTTCCCGTGCACACCGAGGCGACCCGCCTGCTTCGCCCGGCCAGCCGCCGCACCTGCGTCAGCAGCCGCTCGTCCTTGGCGGCCGCCTCCGTTCCCGCGCCGCCGACCACGAGCATCGTGTCCATCCGCCCCGACACTTCGGCCAGCCGCCGGACACCGGCGAGCAGGATCCCCGACGAACTCCGCGTCGTCCGCCCTTGCACCGTGGCCAGTTCGACGGCGTAGGGCGGCGCCGCACCGTGTGAGTTCGCGATCTCCATCGCCCCGCTGGGACAGGCGACGTCGAGTATCTGCGCGTCGTCGAAGGCGACGATCACCACGCGGCGCACCGAATCCATTCCAGTCCCCACACGGAAAACCTACCCGCCGGAGTCAGGCGCCGGTCGGGTCAGCGCAGTGCCGTCAGGACGTAGTCGTCGCCGAACTGCCACACCGGAGCCACTTCCGCGAAGCCCGCCTCCCGGAGCAGCCTGGTGTGCTCCTGTGGGCTCAGCCGGTTGCCGTAGCCGGTCGAGATGCCGCGCAACTCCTCGGCCGTGAACCGCTCTCGCAGCGCGGGATCGGCGGCGACCGCGGCCCACCAGGCCTTCCATTCCTCGTTGGCGCCGACCCCGGCACGAGCCGCACGCCGGTCCTTGACCACCTCGGCGAGGGCGCGGATGCCGGGTTGTTCGTCGTAGAAGTGGTCGCCGTTGACCAGCGCTCCGCCCTCCCGCAGCGCTCCGGCGAGGTCACGGTAGACCTCGGCGAGCCGCTCGGGACGCAGCCAGTGCAACGCGGTCGTGGAGACCGCGGCGTCGACCGGCCCCCACGTCAGCCAGCCGCTCTCGGCGAGGTCGGCATGGAGGTACTCGACCTCCGCCTCCCGCGGCCGGGTGGCCCTGGCGAGGGCGAGCAGGAACGGGTCGTCGTCGACGCCGATGACCCGTGCGCGCGGCAGCCGCGCGGCGAGCCTCGTGGCCAGCGATCCCGGCCCGCAGCCGAGGTCCAGCACCAGCGGATCGGCGACGTCACGGCAGACGTGCTCGACGACATCGATCAGCACGGCGAAGCGTTCTTCGCGGTCGGCGATGTAGCGTTCCTGCTGGATGTCCCATCGGCGCACCCAGTCCGCCGCGAGCTTCTCGTCCACCGGCCTCCCCTTCGTGATCTTGATCCTGTGTAGCACACCCCTGGCATGGGTTACCGTGGGCGCCACAACGCAAGAAGGTGCCCGTCGGGGGAAGCCGGTGTGAATCCGGCGCTGACCCGCAACCGTGAACGACCTGGGAAGACGTCCCAGCGCCGTGAGCCGGACTGCCCGCCGGGTACCGCCAGCCCCAACTGTCGTGGAGTACGGAGCGGGGTCCCGTTCACGTGCGGCCGCGCGCCCGGGACAGTGCTCGATGTCCCGGAGGTTCCTATGACGCGTCATCCGCTCACCCGCCGGCGGCTGCTCGCCCTGGCCGCTCTCACGCCGCTGGCCGCGTGCGGGACCGCGCCCGCGGACACCGGCCGGCTGAGGGTCGCGTTCTCCGCGGGCGGCTCGAAGGAGACCCTGGACCCGTCCCAGGTCTCCCTTTTCGTCGACCAGGCGCGGGCCAAGGCGCTCTTCGACACGCTGGTCGCCTACAACGCCGACACCTCGTTGCGGCCGCGGCTGGCCGAGTCCTGGGAGAGCGACGATTCCGGCACACGCTGGCGAGTACGGCTGCGGCGGGCGGCCTTCCACGACGGCCGCCCGGTCACCGCGGACGACGTGCTCTACACCTTCCGGCGGATCGCCGATCCCGCATTGGCGTCCTCGTCACGCCAGTATTTCGCGAAGGTGGATTTCGGCCGCAGCAAAGCGGTGTCCCCCACCGAAATCGAGCTGACGCTGACCGCTCCCGACTTCGAATTCCCGTCGGGCTGGGGTGCTCCCGGCGCGGAGATCGTGCCTGCCGGGACGACCGACTTCACGGCGCCGGTCGGCTCCGGTCCGTTCCGTTTCGTCTCGTTCACCCCCGGCGGTCCGGCGGTGTTCCGCAAGAACGAGTCCCATTGGGACGGCGCGCCGGGTGTCGACGAGCTGGAATTCGTACCGGTCAACGAGGAAGCCGCCCGCGTCAACGCCCTGCTGTCCGGGCAGGTCGACTACGCCCACGATCTCGCGGCCGGTACCGCCGCCCGTTTGGCCGGTGACGGCCGCGTCTCGTTGCTCGAAGCCAAGGGAACGACGATGCAGGGCATGATGCTGCGGGTGACGCGGCCGCCGTTCGCCGACCCGAGGCTGGTGCGCGCCGTACTGTCCGGAGTGGACAGAGAGGCGCTGAACCGCGTCGCACTGGCCGGACGCGGTGAAATCGGCAACGACCTGTTCGGCAAAGGACTCCGCGGGTACGCCGCCGGTATCCCCCAGCGCGGACGCGAGGTGGACCTGGCCCGTTCGCTCGTCCGGGAGGCGGGCGCGGAGGGGCTGGCCTTCGCCGTCGAAACCAGCGACGTCGATCCGGGTTTCGCCACCGCGGCCACGTTGATTTCCCAGCAGTTGGGCGAAATCGGGCTGAAGGTCACCCCGAACACGCGCGCGTCGAGCACCTACTTCAGCGAGATCAAGACGAAGGGGGTCGCCGCGCTCACGCGCACGGCGACCCTGCCGGTGCCGACGTTCCTCAACCAGCGCTTCCGGACCGGCGGTTCGAACAACGTCAACGGTTTCGCGTCGCCGGAGTTCGACGCCCTCATGGACCGGGCCGCGGCCACCGCGGACGAGGGTGCCCGGCTGGCGCTGTTCGGTGACGCCCAGCGGATCGTGCACGAATCCGGCGGCCTGCTCGCCTGGGGGTTCAGCACCTGGACGATCGGCGTTGCGAAGCGGGTGACCGGTTTGGTGACCGCGCCGCCGAACACCTTCGACTGGGCGAGGTTCGACCGCGCCCGGCTCTCCTGACGTGCCGGGTTACGCCGCCCGGCGGCTGGGCTTCGCCGTTCTGCAGGCGATTTTCGTGCTGGTCGCGACGTTCGCCGTGACCGCGTTGCTTCCCGGCGACGCGGCGTCGGTCGTGCTCGGCGAGCAGGCCACCGACGAGCAGGTGGCGACCGTGCGCCACCGGCTCGGCCTCGACCAGCCGGTCCTCGACCGATTCGGGCACTGGTTTTCGGGGCTGCTCACCGGTGATCTCGGCCGGTCGCTCGTGACCGGCGCCCCGGTGACCGACGAGATCGCCCGCCGCTTCGCCGCGACCGCCCTGCTCGCCGGGGTGACCCTGCTCGTGCTCGTACCGCTCGCGCTGGGCATCGGGGTGACCTGCGGGCTGCGCGAAGGGTCGCGGATCGACCGGGTGCTCACCTCGGTCACGCTGTTCCTGCACGCGATCCCCGAGTTCGTCCTCGGTCTGCTGCTGGTCGCCGGATTCGCCGTCTACACGGGTTTGCTCCCGGCGACCGCGGCCGGAACCGAGCTGACCGCGCACCCCGAGGTGCTGGTGCTGCCGGTGATCGTGCTGGTCGCCCGACAGCTGTGCGACGTCGCCCGGCAACTCCGGATCGGGATCGCCGAGCAGACCAAGGGCCAGGTGGCCGGGCATCTGCGTCTGCTCGGCCTGCCCGAACGCACCGTGGTGCTGCGGCATCTCCTGCCCGCCGCCGCGGCCCCCGCCGTGCAGCAACTCGCCCGTGCCGTCGAAGGGTTGCTGACCGGCACGGTGATCGTCGAGTCCCTGTTCGCGATCACCGGACTCGGCACGGGTTTCGTCGAAGCCGTGCAGAACCGGGACATCCCGCAGGTGCAGGGATACGTGCTGACGTTCGCCGGCGTGGTCGTGCTCGGAAACCTGGTCGCCGACCTCGTGGCGCATCGGCTCACCCCGCAGCGGGAGCCCGCGACATGGTGAAGCGGACGTTCGGGTGGTCGCTCCTCGCGGTACCGCTGGTGCTCGCGCTGGCCGGGCCGGTGGTCGCGGGCCCCGTGGAGTCCGTCGGAGCGCCGTGGCAGGCACCGGACGCCGCATATCCGCTCGGCACCGACGTCCTCGGCCGCGACGCGCTCACGGTGATCCTCGCGGGCGGGTTCCCGGTGATCGGCATGACGGCCGCTGCACTCGGGCTCGCCTATCTGATCGGGGTACCGCTCGGTCTCGTCGCTGCCGGGCGCCGACGGCTGGCCGACGAAACCGTGATGCGGTCCCTCGATCTCGTGCTGGCGTTCCCGTCGCTGCTGGTGCTCATGGTGCTCGCCGCGGCCGGGCACCGTGGGCCGGGCGTGCTCATTCCCGTCGTCGCCGTCCTCCAGTTGCCCGCGATCACCCGGGTGGCGCGGGCCGCGGCCTTGGCGCCCGGCTGCCGCGCCGCAGTGGAAGCCCTGACCCTGCAAGGACAACCGTGGTGGCGCGTCCGGTTCGGGTACGTCGCCCGGCACCTCGCCGGCCCCGTCGCGACCGACGCCGGCACGCGGCTCGGCGTGGTGCTCTATCTGCTGGCGTCGGCGAACTTCCTCGGGCTCGGCCTGCCCGCCGACTCCCCGGACTGGGCCGTGGTCATCGAACGCAACAGCGAAGCCCTCTACACCTCGCCCGCGGTGGTCCTCGTCCCCGCCGCGCTGCTGATGGCGTTGTGCGTCGGCACGAACCTCGTCACCGACCGGTTGCTCGCCGCCCGGCGGGTGATCCCGTGACCGTCCTGGAGATCACGGGCCTGTCCGCCCGCGCCGGGGAGACCGTTCTGCTCGACGACGTCTCGCTGTCCCTCGAAGCGGGCCGGGTACTCGTCGTACTCGGCGCGTCCGGCACGGGAAAGACCACCCTGGGGCTCGCCGCGACCGGACAGGCCCGGCCGGGGATCACGCTGTCCGGGTCGGTGGTGCTGGCGGGGTCCCCGCTGCTCGGCCGGGCCGCTGCCGAACCGCGACGGGCCAGGGCCGGCGTCGTCGGCCACCTGCCGCAGCAGCCGTCGGCCGTACTGGACCCGGTCCGCCGCTGCGGTCCGGTGCTGGCCGAACTCGCCGCCCTCCGCCACCGCGGCCGTGCCGCGCGGCTGGCGGCGGCCCGCGCCGCGCTGGCGGAATCGGGACTCGAACAGACGTTGTGGCGCCGGTTCCCGCACCAGCTGTCCGGCGGGCAGCAGCAGCGCATGGCCCTCGCCACCACTCTGGTGAACCGGCCCAGGCTGCTGGTCCTCGACGAACCGACCAGTGGTCTCGACGCCGCGAACAGGGCCGTGCTCACCGCCCGGCTCGCCGAGCTTTCCCAGGCCGGGACGGCGTTGCTGATCCTGACTCACGACCTCACGCTGGCCCGTGCGCTGGCAGGCGACGTCGCCGAACTCCGCGACCACCGCCTGGTGCCGTCCCCGACGGTCCCCGAACCCGTCCGCATCGATGGCCCGCCACCCCCGTCGCCGTCGTCGCCCGTGCTCGTCGTTCGAGGGCTCACCGTGCGCGCCGGGCGGACGACCCTCGTCGAGGACTTCGACCTGGAACTGGCGGCGGGCAGCCGGACCACGCTCGCCGGCACCTCGGGCGCGGGCAAGACGACCCTCGCCCGCGCACTCGCCGGCTTGACCCCGCCGAGCGCGGGCACGATCGAAGTCGACGGCGTCCGGCTGCCTCGCCTCGTCCGGCGTCGTACTCGCGCGCACCTGCGCGCGGTCCAATACGTCCACCAGGACAGCCGCGCGTCCTTCGACGAATTCCGCGACGTGCTCGACCAGGTGGCCGACACCGCCCGTCTCCTTCGCGGGCTCAGCCGCGCGGACGCCCTGCTCGAAGCGACGGAGACCCTGCGCTCCCTCGGTATCGACGCGGCCGACCGACGTCCCGGACTGCTCTCCGGTGGCCAGCTCCAGCGCTGTGCCGTGGCCCGTGCGCTTCTCGCCCATCCCAGGGTGCTGATCTGCGACGAAGTGACCTCGGCGCTCGACGCGGCCAACCGCGCGCGGCTGCTGGACGTTCTCGCCGCCGCGGCGGAGCGGCACGGCATCGCGCTGCTCATGATCAGCCACGACGACGCCTCGGCTCCGCTCACGATCACGATGCGGTCCTTGGCGCCGTGATCCACCGGTGCGACCTTGGCGCTGACTGTCCACAAGGGACAATTTCGGGGGGGCGCGGCGCAGTTTTCGCGTCGCGAAAGCCACTTTCGGGACATCAGACGTCGCGAAAGTGGCTTTCGCGACACGCACCCCCCATACCCGCCGACCACCCGCCCCGACGTTGCGAAAGCCACTTTCGCAACGTTGAAGGTCGCGAA
>NZ_JBHVKW010000019.1:0-71535 GCF_042797905.1 Amycolatopsis sp. NPDC057786 | reverse complement strand
GCGTTGGCAAACCCATTTGCCCACATTTTGTCGGGCGAAATTGGGGTTCCCCCAACACGCCACCTCAGCCGTAAGCCGCCCAAGCGTCCCTTGTGGACACAACGCGCAGTCGGGCTGACGGCACAGCACCGATGTCTGCCCAGGTGGACCCGCGGGCTGGCCGCGGGTGCGGCGCTGGTCGCTCCCAGTGGACGACCGTGCGGACCCAGTTCGACACCGACCGTGCCGACGAGCATCACTTTCCCCACCCCTGGGCACGGGAACCGCCTGCCGTCTCTCGCCACCGGACGACGAGACATTTGCACCAGAGCGGAAACCCGCAGGCAGGAGCGTCCGTACACGTTCAGGTCACGGGCGCCGATCCGCGCCGGGCGTTGCGACGGCTTCCGTTGACGAAGTCGTTGAACCGGTCGACGGTCCAGATGGTGCGAAGTCCCCACGGGCTCATCATCATCGGGCGCGGGAACTTGGGCTTCTTCACCCACAGCCCCGCCAAGTCCTCGTGTCGTTCGCCGTCGACGAGCAGATCGGCGATGAGGGAGCCGGTATAGGGCGCTTGCGCCAGACCGTGGCCGTTGCAGGCGATCGAGTAGTAGACGTTCTCGTCGAGCTGTCCGGCGAGAGGCAGCCAGGACGAGGTGATCGCGATCCATCCGCCCCACGCCCGCTCGATCGCGACGTCGGACAGCGCCGGGAACCGGGTCGCGAAGGCTCCGGCGAGTTCTTCGACGAGCGCGGGGTCCGGTTCCTTTCGCGGAAGCGGGTACTTACCGCCGCGTTCGAGCCGCCGGACGCCGAAAACGACGGTATCACGCGCTGTCAGGCGGTAGTTCTCCATGATGTTGTGCTGGGTGACGAGTCCCGAGCGGCTGGTCCAGCCCAGTGCCGCCAATCGGGCGGGGTCGATGGGTTCGGTCTCCACCTCGATGACCCAGATGGGCACGGAAAGCCGCGGTGGCGTGATATCCCACTCTCCCGCGTGGGCGTTCGTCGCCAGAACGACCTTGTTCGCCCGCACTTCACCGCGGGGGGTGCTGATGACCAACTTGCCGCGGTCGCGCGCGACGCCGGTGACCTTCGTCCGCTCGAAGACCCGCGCGGACGTGCTGAGCAGCACGCTTCGCAGGCCCAAGGTGAATCGGCCGGGATTCATGATCCCGCCGACGTTTTCACGCATACCACCGAGGAAACCGCGGGGAATTCCCAGCTCCTCGCTCGTGCCCCGTTCCACGTCGGCGCCGAGGCGCCGGAGGATCCTGGTCACCCGGCGCACCCGGCCGAGCTGCCCGCGAGACACCGCCGCGAAGACGTTGCCCGTCCGCTCGTAGTCGCAGTCGATGCCGTACTTGTCGATGAGGTCCTCGACATGGTGCGCGGCATGCTCGGCGAACCGGACCATCCCGGGCATCTTCTTGCGGTAGAGCAGATCGAGGAGTTGAAGATCCCCTCCTGGAGCACCCGCCACTTGCCCGGCGTTGCGGGAACTGGCGCCGTGCCCGCAGAATTCGGCCTCCAGCAGCACCACGCCCTGGCCGCGTTCGGCCAGCCGCAGCGCCGTCGACATACCGCCGAGGCCACCACCGACGACCGCGACGTCGCAGGCGAGGTTCTCGGCCAGGGAAGGGAGAACGTCCGCGGGCGGATCGACCCAGCCGCTGAAGGCGCGGTACTCCACGTTGCCTGTCTTCATCCTTCGGCTCCCTGCAACGCCGTGTTCGGACGATGCCGGCTCGCCACGTCGTCGTGGTCGTGCAACGCGCGGTAGGCGAAGTAGTACACGAACATCTGGAATCCCCAGGTGGCCAGCGCCGCGCTGTAGAAGAGCGTCCGGTGCGCGTCGTCGCCCGGGATCGGGAAGAAGTCGTACGTGATCGCGATGACGGCACCCGCGATGGTGACCAACGCCGCGCCCAGCGCCTGCCTCTTGGCGCCGATGCGCCAGAGCCGCCAGACGAAGTAGGCGAGGAAGATCGTCGTGAGCACGTTGACCACGACGTAGAACGTCGCCGGGCCGACGTGCAGCTTGTCGGCGCGGAACTGCTGGAGGTACAGCCCGGCGACGGCGGCCAGTGCGAACACGCCGATATCGACCGCGACGGACGGCTTGTAGCGATGCGTCACGCGCATCAGCCCCATGACGAGGATGAGGGTGATGCCGACCGATCGCGAGAAGGCGTCGAAGAAATACGCGATGCTGTACAGAAAGCTGTCCTCGTCTCCGCCGAGGAGTGCCCAGAGGAGGAAGTTCGAGCCCGAAGTGGCGACGATCATCCATTCCAGGCCGAGAAGGTAGTTGCCGTAGCGCCGGATGAATTTCCAGCCGAAGAAGAAGCCGGCGAAGATCATCCAGAGATCGGCCAGCATGAAGAGCAGGTCCTTCATGTCCTTGATTCCTTCGCTGAAGGCGGTGTGATCCGGCCCATAGCGTACGCCGGACTTAGCCATCCGATCAAGTCGCTTGACTAAGACATTCGGCTGCTAGGCTGGCGTTGACTTGATCAAGCGTCCAACTACGTGCACCGGGAGGATTTCGTGCCACGGATCTCCGCCGCCCAACGGCGCAGCGACTTCATCAAGGCCGCGGTGGAGGTCATCGCGACCCACGGCATCGAAGGCGCGACGACCAGGCGGATCGCCGAGGAGGCCAAGGCGAACCTCGCGATGCTGCACTACTGCTACGACTCCAAAGAGGACCTCTTCGCCGATGTCTACGAGTTCGTGGCGAGCAGGTACCGCGATGTACTCGAAGACAACGACTCCCCCGGCGACGTGGCGGAGACGGCTCGACGGCTCCTGCGCGGAGTCATGGAGTGCTATCTCGAGTCGGCCAGCTTCACCGCGGCGACGGTGGAACTCATCAGCTGGGCACGGCGCCAGCACGGAGACCGCGGTATCGCGGTGTACGACAAGGCCCTCGAGACGGTGCGCAGCGCGCTGCGAGCCGCCGGTTCGGACCATCCGATCGAACCGGAGATCGTCGAGGAGATCGCCTTCGTCATCGCCGCCTTGGCCGACGGTTTCGCCGCGAACTGGCTGACCTACGGGGATCGATCCGCCGCACTGGGCCAGATGGAGCTCGCCACCTCGGTTCTCGACAGCTGGCTCACGGCCCGGCTCGGCTCCACGCCCGTGGCTACCTGACCGGGCGTCACAACGGCAGTTCGGGTGAGTCGACACCGACGACCCGGTCACCGCAGAACACACGCACCGACTCGGCAGGCCCGTGGCCGCCGATGCCTGCCGGACCCCAGAAGCTCTGAGCCGACTCGTCACCGAGGTCGGCGATCTTGGCGCCGTTGACCCGCACCTCACCGGACAGGATGCGAGCGCCGACGTCGATCGCGCGATCGGTGTCGGCGCCGAATACGTAGGCGTCGAGCCCCGACGGGCAGGCATTGGCGATCCGCAACGCTTGCTCGTCAGAGTCCACGGCGTGCAGCGAAACGACCGGGCCGAACAGTTCGGCGGTGGCCCGAGTGGGGTCGGCGCCGACGGCGATGGTCGGCGACAGGAAGTAGCCGCCGAGTTCGGGCAGCCGGGCGGGCCGATGAAGGGTCGCTCCGAGGTCACGCAGTCCCTCGATCCTGTTCTTGAGGGTCTCGAAATGCGGGGCGTTGGAGAGAGGACCGAGCTGGACGTCCTCGTCGAGGGAGTGGCCGACGACGAGCTTGGCGATCCGCTCGGTCAACGCCTCGAGAAGGGGGCCGACCAGGTTGTGATGCGCGAGGATCTTGCCCGGTCCCTCACACCATTGACCGTTGAGCTTGGTCATCCCGTCGACGATGCCGTCCGCGGTGACGTCGAGATCGGCATCGTCGAGCACGAGCACCGGATTGTTTCCGCCGAGCTCCAACTGCAAGACCTTGAAATCCTCCGCGCCCGCCCGCGCGATGGCGCGCCCGGCGGCGGGTCCGCCGGTGAACGAGACGATCTTGACGCGAGGGTCGCCGGTCAGCCTGGCGCCGACGTCGCCGGCACCGTGCACGAGCTGTAGCGCGCCGCTGGGCAGACCCGCTTCGAGGAAGGACTCGACGATGAGCTGCGCGCTGCCGGGCGCGTGCTCCGAAGGCTTCAGGATGACGGGACAGCCCGCGGCTATCGCGCTGGAGATCTTGGCCGCGGGAATGAAACTCGGCCCGTTCCACGGCGTGAGGATCGCGGCGGGGCCCCACGGCACCTTGTAGAGGCGGACGTCCCGGCCGCCGGCCGCCAGCGCGGTGACGCGCGGGATGGTCACCAGATCCGCCGCCGACGCACGGATCCTCGCGGGCAGGAAGGCCGCGACCTTGCGCGTGACGCTGATCGGTGTGCCGCTGGTCAGCGAGTCCGTGCGGGCGATGTCTTCGGCACGGCTCTCGACGATGTCGGCGACTCGCTCCAGCAGGCCGGCGCGCTCACGGCGGGCGTCCTCGTCCCAGCGGCCGACGTCGTACACGCGCTCCGCGTGCCGCAGCGCGCGCTCGACATCGTCGGGTGCCGTCGTGACGGAACGATGGACTGGTTCGCGCGTGTTGGGGTCGACGTTCCACGCGTCGGGGACCGTCTCGCCTTCGCTCCAGGCGTCGGCGATGTAGTTCACCGGCCGGGGAATCTCGTTGCTCATCTTCACGTTTCCTTCGTCGCTCAGGTTTGGAGATCGACGACGACGCGGGTCACGTCGCCGGATTTCATCGCCTCGAAGCCTTCGTTGATCTCGCCGAAGGGGAGGACGCGCGTGACCATCTCGTCGAGCAGCAGGCGTCCCTGCTGATACAGGCGGGCGAACTGGACGATGTCCTGCCGTGCCTGGCCCGAGCCCATGTAGGAGCCGATGAGCCGCTTCTCCTCGAAGAAGAAGTCCGATGCGGGGATGCTGAGTTCGGTGCCTCCGGGGGCGATCCCGACCAGGCACGCGGTCCCGGTCGGGCGCACGAGGGCCAGCGCCGTCGCCGCGGTGCGGGCCGAGCCGACCGCTTCGAAGGCGTAGTCCACTCCGCCACCCAGTTGGCGATGGAGTTCCGCGACCAGGTCCTCGTCCCCGCCGTTGATGACGTGGGTGGCGCCGTAGCCGCGCGCGGCCTTGAGCCGGGCGTCGTCCAGGTCGATCGCGACGATGGCCGAGGCACCGGCGAGCCTGGCGCCCTGGATGATGGCCGACCCGACACCGCCGCAGCCGATGACCGCGACCGTGCTGCCCGGTCGCACGCGGGCGCAGCGGAAGACGGCGCCGACACCGGTGATCACGCAGCAGGCCAGAAGGCAGCCGACGTGGAGTGGAACGTCGTCGGGGAGCTTCACCAGCGAGTTCTCGCGCATGAGGACGTGCCGGGAGAACGCCCCGATGTCGCCGAGCCGCTCGATCGGCTCGCCGTCCGTGGTCTGGAACGCGGGCCGGGGGCGGCGGCGGATCTCCTCCACCCGCCCGCACTGGGTCGACCGTCCCGCTTCACAGTTCACGCAGCGGCCGCACGACGGTGTCAGCGCGCCGACCACGCGGTCGCCGGGCCGCAACCCGGACACCTGCGCACCGACCGCCTCGACCACACCCGCCACCTCGTGGCCGACCACGACCGGTAGCGCGGTCGGCACCGTTCCGGTCATGTAGTGCAGGTCGCTGTGGCACAGCCCCACGTTCGTGACCGCGACCCGCACCTCGTGCGGCTCCGGGTCGTCCACCCGGATGACGGTCAGTTCGAGCGGTTCGCCGACGGCGGTCAGCACCGCGGCCTGGGTTTCGATCATGGCGAGGTCTCCTTTTCGGCTCCTGTGGTGTCCTTTGCGGACAGAAAGGCCCGGATGCCCGCGGTCAGGGCCCCGCTCTCCCACGCCTCGGCCGCGGCGAGGTCTTCACGGGTGAAGGCGGCTTCGACGTCCTCTGCTTGCGGGCGCAGGAGCGCGAGGTGCAGGGCCGTCGTGTTCCCCTCGGGCGTCCACTCGATGACGGTGTCGACAGCGCGGCCGATCAGGGCGCCGGGCTCGACGATCTCGTCGAGCAGGCCGATCCGGAGGGCTTCGTCGGCCCGGACACGCGGAGAGCCGAGCACCACGCGCATCGCGTGGTTTCCGACGAGCCGTCTCAACAGCACGCTGGACGCGTTCGAGATCGTGATGCCCCGGCTGTTTTCCGGTTGGAAGTACTCGGTTTCCGGGGTGCCGATGCGGGTGTCGCAGCACAGGGTGATCTCCGACGCTCCCCCGACCGCGATTCCGTTGACGGCCGCGATCACGGGCACCCGCGTCTCCAGAATCGCCCTGGTGATGTCGTGGAAACTCGCGAACGCCTCACGCATCCCGCTTTCGGTGGACGGCGCGCTCTGGAGATCCTCGCCCGCGGAGAAGGCACGGCCTTCGCCGGTGAGCACGATCCCGCGCACCCTTTCGCCCGTACCGAATTCGCGGATGACGGCCGCCAGCCGCCGCCGGGTGGCGACGTCCAGGGCGTTGAGCTTCTCGGGGCGCCGGAGGGTCAGCACCGCTACGTCCCGGATGACGTCGACGCCCAGGAATCCCCGTCGCGCGCCGAGGTCGTAGGTCACGCCGGGATCGTTCACGGCTCGGGCCTTGAGGGCCGGTTTGGCGATGCGTTCGGACGGAGTGCGCGGGAAATCGGTGACGAATTCGAGGTAGCGCGGCACTTTGAAGCGCGCGAGTTCCTTGCCCGCCCGCTCGACGATCCGCTCGGCCGTCGCACGATCCGGCCGCACGCCCGCGGCCAACTGGACGAAAGCCTTGACCTCCTCGCCGAGGGTCTCGTCGGGCTCGGCGACGACAGCGGCCGAGACCACCAGGTCGTCTCGCTCCAGGGCGGCTTCGACCTCGACGCTCGCGACGTTCTCGCCACCGCGCCGCACCATGTCCTTGATCCGGCCGACCAGCCGGATTCCGCCGTCCGGACGGCGGACGACGACATCGCCGGTGTGGAGCCAGCCGCTCCGCAACACCCGGGCGGTGTCCTCCTGGCGGTTCCAGTAGCCGTTCATCATCGGCGTGCCCGCGATGATCAGCTCACCGGCCTCACCGTCGGGTACGTCGATGCCGTCAGGGTCGACGACGCGGACCTGTTTCGTCGGTACCGGCCGTCCCAGGCTTCCGCTTCCCACCGCGCCGGCGTCGCCGAAGGGGCTGAACAGGTCGATCCCGGACTCGGTCATCCCGTAGACCTCTCGCCACGGCGCACCCCAGCGCTCTTCCAGCCGGGCGTGAAGCCCGGCCGGGATGCCGGAGCAGAACACGAGGCGGAGGTCGTTGTCGCGGTCTTCAGGTGCAGAAGGTTGCTTGAACAGCAGCGTCGGCATGGAACCGAGGACGTAGAAGAAGGTCGCGCGGTGCCGTCGTACGTCCGCCATGAAGGTCGACGCCGAGAACCGGGGCAGTACGACCAGTGGAGCGCCGACCGTGAGCGCCAGCGCGGTGTTCCACTGTGGATCCATATACGAAAACGGTTGCGCCGTAAGAAGAACATCATCAGGTCCGAGCCCGGTCGCCGACGCGCAGAGCCAGCCCAGCCGGACCCAGTAGTCGTGGGTGAGCATGCACGCCTTGGGAAAACCGGTCGTACCCGACGTGTACTGCAGGTTCGCGAGTGCCCCGCGGTCGATCGGCACCGCCGGAGGCGTCGCCGGAAACGGCTCCGCTCCGTCGTCGGCGACATCGACGACACGGATGTCCTCACCGGCGACGACCCCCGCGATCAGCTCCGAGCGGTCGGCGTCGGTGAACACGACGCGTGCCCCGGAGTCCCGCAGCACGAAGTCGAGGTCGGCACGCTGGTACGAACTGTTGATCGGTACCGCGATCGCACCGGCCTTCAGCGCGGCGAGCCACACCACGGGCCAGTGCACGACGTTCGGGAGCATGATCGCGACCCGGTCGCCCGGCCGGACCCCGTCGCCCTCGATCAGCCGGTGCGCCAGCCTGGAGGTCCATCCGTCGATTTCGGCGAAGGTCCACGACCACTCCCCGAACCGCAGGAATTCCCGCTCCGGCGACTCCTTCGCGCGCCGCGACAGCAATTCCGTCAGTGTCGGGACGGCGGGGTCATCGCCCGCCTGTTCGGGCTTCACGACCGGGGTCATGACAAGCTCCTTCGCCTCGCGGCCTGGACGATCCACGTCATCGCCGGGTCCTCGCTCTTCATCCACTCCGGGTGCCACTGGACGCCGAGCACCGGTGCGCCAGGGAGCTCGACCGTTTCGATCACGCCATCGCTCGTCCGCCCGGTCACGACCAGGCCGGTACCGCAGCGGTCGACGGCCTGGTGGTGCCACGAGTTCGTCATCGCGTGCTCGCCGAACAAGCCGGCGGCGAGCGAGCCTTTTTCAAAGGAGACAAGGTGATCGGCGGTGCCGTCGGTCGGCGCGGCCTCCGCCGACAGGTGACTCACCGGCCCGGCTGGCAGATCGGCGACGAGGGTGCCGCCGAGCGCGACGTTGAGCACCTGCATCCCCCGGCACACCCCGAGCACCGGAATCCCCTGCTCCAGGGCGGCACGGACGAGCGCGATCTCGTACTCGTCCCGGGCCGCGTCGTGGACCATCGGGTCGGTTCGCGGATCGACGTCGCGGACGACACCCGGGTCGCCACCCCAGAACGCCGGGTGGACGTCTTGCCCACCGGTGATCACCACCCCGGACAGCCACTGACAGATCGCCGTCGCCTCGGCGTCGTAGGAGAGCTGCACCGGAAGTCCACCAGCCTGCGCGATCCGGGTCGCGAAGTCCGACATAGAGCTGTCCAGGCAACGGTCTCCGTACCGCTCGTCGGCTCCCTTGATCAGCTCCAGCCGGAACCGCCTGCCGGTGATGCCGATCAGCGGACGCGCGCTCACGGGAACTCGAAGTAACGGGTGGACTCCCACTGGGAGAGTTCGGCGAACGGGTCGCCGCCTTTGGTGTGGAACTCCATCCACTCCCATCGCCGTGACGCGACCCAGAAGTCCACGAACTCGTCACCGAGGTACTCGCGCAGAAGCGGATCCGCGTCCAGGGCCGCGCCCGCCTTCGACATCGTGTCGGGAATCCGGGGCACGCCGGCGTTGTCGGGCAGGCACCACGCCATGTCCGTCACCTGCTCCGGTGGCTCGATCTCCCGCTCGACGCCGGCCAGCACCCCGGCGAGGACTCCGGCCAGCGCGAGATAGGGATTGACGTCCGCACCCGGAAGCCGGTACTCGAGGCGCGAGTACTTCGGGTGACCGGTGATGGCACGCACCGCGGCGGTCTTGTTGTCGACGCCCCAGCTCACGGTGGTGGGCGGACCGGTGAAATCCACCAGCCGCCGGTAGGACGTGATCTGCGGCAACGCCAGCGAGGTGTTGCCCTCCATCGTCGCCAGCAGTCCGCCGACCGCGTGCCGCATCAGCCGGGACGGGCCGTCTTCGGCGAAGAACCGGTTCACTCCGTCGCTCTGGAGCGACAGGTTGAGGTGGGCGCCTTGCCCGTAACCTGCCGTCGGCTTGGCCATGAAGGTCACCGTGTGGCCCTGTTCGAACGCGACCTCACGCATGATCTGCCGGGTCCGCGCCCAGGAGTCACCCAGGGTGACCGGATCCCCCGGCGCCAGATTCAGCTCCGTCTGCCCGGCGGCGGCCTCGTCGGTCCATGCCTCCCAAGCGATGCCGACCCGATCGAGGCGGACGGCGACCGCTTCCATGTAGTCGACCCAGTCCTTGGACCTCGCCAGGTGGTACGTGGCTCCCGTGCCGCCGCCCAGCGGTGTCAGGTCGCGGTACCCGAGTTTTCGTGCCTCTTGAACGGATTCCTCGAACAGGGTCGCTTCGATCTCCACGGCGATGGTCGCGGTGTACCCGAGCACCGCCAGCCGGGCCACCAGCTTCCGCACGAGGTTCCGCGGGCAGATCGGCACGGGCGTGCCGTCCTTCAGCCAATAGTCGCCGATGACCGAGTCCAGCCCCGGCTTCCACTCGACGAAGGTCGACAGGTCGGGAACCATCTGGATGTCGTGGAGATTCCCGCGCCAGTCCGGGAAAGCATCGCCGAGGACGATCTCGTTGCCGAGATCGATCGCGAACAGGATGTCGGCGAAGGCGAAGCCGGTTTCCTTGCCGGAGGCGAATTTCGTGCTCGACACGTGCTTGCCGAGGAAGCTTCCGTCGTGGTTCGTCGCCTCGAGGCGGACAGCGCGTGGATCAGACATCGAAGCGAACCCTCCAGGAAGCGGCCGTCATGACCGACAGCTGCGACAACGTGCCCTTGACCCGGAGACCGGCTCCCAAGGAGGCGGCGAAATCGTCCGCGCCACTGAAGACACCGGCGAGCAGGTCGGACGGCCCCGCCATCAGGTACTCGGTCGCCCCGTCTCCGAAGCGGGCCCGCTCCCGGCTGGCGGCTTCGACGATCAGCACTTCGGGAATACCGGGTATTTCCCTTGTCACCGCCCAGAAATGCCGGGCCGCCTCGCGCCAGTGCGGTAGCGGCGGCGCCAACGCGCGCAAGATGCCGTCGGCCAGGACGACATCGCCGTCAGGCTCTCCCACAGCGGCGAAGCGTGCCCGCAGATCGACGACTACCGTCGCGCCGGGTTCGATCACGACCCCGCCGGTCACCGCGATCGTCTTGCCACCGAAGGAAATCGTCGCGGCCTGTGGGGTGTCGTGGGAGCGGACGGCCACGGTGCCGACCGTTCGGCCCAAGACCTCCTGCGCGTGACCGGTTCGCACTGAATCACGCAAGGTGCGCCCGATCAGCCGGACGACCGGACTCGCGTCGTCCTCGATCGTGATGGGGAAGGCCGAGCACTCCCTCACGGGGACCTCGGGGAACGTCATGATCTCGGCCATCAGCGGGCCCTTCCGATTTTGGCGAGTTAGTCAAATGACTCGATCAATTGACGAAGATGATGGGCGCACCGGTGCGCCTTGTCAACAGACCCGTTCGGGCACCGCCTCTTGACGAGGGACGGAAGTTGCCACACACTCGATCACCTGACTTAATCGGATGACCTACTAGGTCCCCGAACAGGAGCTTTCATGCAAGTCATCCACCAGCGCTACGTCGCCCACTCCGAGGCTCACTACGCCGGGAACCTCGTCGACGGCGCGTTCGGCCTGGCGTTGTTCGGCGACGCCGGAACCCATCTCGCGATCGTCATGGACGGCCACGAGGGCCTCTTCGCGGGCTATTCGTCCGTCGAATTCCTGGCACCGGTGCGCGGCGGCGACATCGTCGAAGTCGAAGCGCGGCTCGCGGCGAAGGGCGACCGGAGCCGGACGATCGACTTCGAGCTGCGCGTCATCGCCCGGGCCCTCGATCACACGGGCGAGGCGGAAGTCCTCGCCGAGCCCCTCGTCGCCACCCGGGCCCGCGGGACCGGTGTCGTACCCGCCGACCGAAAAGGAAGTGCAGCATGAAGGACGCAGACGCGACGGAATCCGCCGACATCGTCGTCATCGGTGCCGGTATCTCCGGCATCGGCGCGGCCCGGCACCTGATGGCCGACTTCCCCGGCAAGAAGCTCCTTGTGCTGGAGTCCCGCGACTCGATCGGCGGCACCTGGGATCTGTTCCGCTATCCGGGTGTCCGGTCCGACTCCGACCTGCACACCTACGCTTACGAATTCAAGCCGTGGCGGCATCGGAGCGCGATCGCCGAAGCGCCGTTGATCCGTGAATACCTCGACGAAACGGTCACCGAATTCGGCCTGGACAAGGTCCTTCGCTTCGGGCACCGGGTGATCTCCGCCGACTGGTCGAGCGCCGAGGCGCGGTGGACGCTGCAAGTGGCCGTGAAGGACGGCACCGAACGCAAGACCATCAAGGCGGGCTTCGTCTTCAGCGCGACCGGCTACTACCGATACGACGAGGGGTACACGCCCCACTTCGAAGGCCGGGACGACTTCCGGGGCGACATCCTCCATCCCCAGCAGTGGCCGGAGGATTACGACCACAGCGGAAAACGCGTGGTGATCATCGGCAGTGGCGCGACTGCGGTGACGATGCTCCCGGCCATGCTGATGGGAGACGGCGCCGCGGCCCATGTGACGATGCTCCAGCGCACGCCCAGTTACATCGCCTCCCAACCGCGTTTCGACAACATCGCCGTCAAGCTCACCAAGCTGCTCGGCCCCAAGCGCGGCTACGCGGCCACGCGCCTGAAGAACATCTGGATCGACTTCCTGCTCGTCAGCACCCTGCGCAAGTTCCCCGATTTCGGGCGGAAGGCGCTGCGCAAGTGGACGCTCAAAGAACTTCCGGTGCACGTCGACGTGGACACCCATTTCAACCCGCCGTACGCCCCTTGGGACGAGCGTCTCTGCGTCACCCCGGACGGGGAGTTCTTCAAGGCACTCCGCGGTGGCAACGCCGACGTGGTCACCGACCGGATCGACCGCTTCACCGAGAACGGCATCCTGCTGAAGTCGGGCCAGGGGCTGGAAGCCGACCTCATCGTCACCGCGACCGGCCTCGTCATGCAGATGCTGGGCGGTATCCAGCCCACAGTGGACGGTCGCCCGGTGAAGATGTCCGATGCCCTCCTCTACCGCGGTGCCCTCATTTCCGGAATGCCGAACTGGGCCATGATGCTCGGCTACACGAAGGCGTCGTGGACCCTCCGCCTGAGCAACGTCTGCCGTCTGGTCGGCGACGTGCTCCGGCGCATGGACGCGAACGGGTACGACATCGCGGTGCCGGTCGTCCCGGAAGGCCTCGCCACCATGGATCTCCTCGATCTCACCGCGGGCTACATGCGGCGGGCGAAACCCGAACTTCCCCGGCAGGGCACCGAATTGCCGTGGCGGATGCACACGACCTTCGTGAAGGACAACCGGCTCTTCAAGGGCAAGCTGGTCGACCGGCACATCCGGTTCTCCACCCGGACCTCCGCGCCCGCGGACCTCACGAGCGCGGTGGCCGACTCATGACCACGGTGAGTCAGCGCCTTCAGCGGGCATTCGTCATCGCCTTGAGCCGCACCCCTCCCCCGCTCCTCAAGCTGCTGACACGCCCTCCGGTCAACAGTGCGGGCGATCGGATGGCGCCCGACGTCGCCCTCCTGATGAAGCTCACGGAAGCCGGTGGCGACTACAGCGATCTGCCCGCGACGGAGGCGAGGGCGGTGACCGAACGCGACGCGGCGCTGTTCGCCGACCGGATCGACCCTTGCCCGGTCGAGCAGGACGTGGATCTCGGCGATGGGCTCCGGGCGACCCGCTACGGCTCCGGCAAGCCCGCCCGCGGTTTGATTCTTTTCTTCCACGGCGGCGGATTCGCGCTGGGGAGCCGCGCGAGTTACGCCTCCCCGGCCCGGATGCTGGCGCGGGGAACGGGCGCCGACGTCCTGTCCGTCGAGTACCGGCTCGCTCCCGAACACCCCTTCCCGGCGGCGCACGACGACGCGCTCACCGCGTGGCACTACGCCGTCGAGCACGCGGACCCGCATCGGATCGTCGTCGCCGGTGAAAGCGCCGGAGGCAATATCGCCGCCGTGCTCTGCCAGCGGCTTCGCGGTGAAGCCGTCCAGCCGATGGCGCAGGTGCTCATCCAGCCGGTCACCGACATCTCGGAACGGCGTCCCTCCCATGACGAGTTCGCCGCCTCTCCCGCGTTGTCCGCCAAGCAGATCGAGTGGTTCGTCGGGCATTACCTCCCCGAAGGAACCGACCGTCTCGACCCGCGGGTTTCCCCGTTGCTGGCAGACGATCTGACGGGTCTCCCCCGCGCGATCGTGGCAGTCGCCGGATTCGACCCGCTCCGCGACGACGGACTCGCTTACGCGACCGCGTTGATGAGAAGCGGCGTACCCGCCGAGGTGATCCAGGAGCCCGAACTCGTGCACGGCTACATCGGCTTCACGGCGATCAGCCCGAGCAGCAGGGCGGCCACGATGCGGCTGGTACGAGCGGTCGCCGCAACGCTTACCTCAGCACCGGAACGGAGCAAGTCATGACCGAAACCGAGACGGAAGTCGTCGTGGTCGGCGCCGGGATGGCGGGGTTGATGGCGGCGACCACACTGTCCGAAAAGGACGTCGTCGTGCTCGAAGCGACCGGACGCGCCGGAGGTCGCGTGGAGTCGGTCCGCCAGGGTGACTACTGGATCAACCTCGGAACCCAGTTCACCGAGGGAACCGGCACCCTGATCGAAGCCCTCGAACGCCACCAGGTCGCCATGGGGACGCTGGCGGGCAAGAAGGTCGCCCTCGCGCTCCACGGAAAGCAGGTCGACACCTCGAATCCGTTCGGCCTGATGTTCCGCTCGCGGATGTCCTTTATGGACCGGACAGGGCTGGCGGCCGTCGGCGCCCGCATCCTCGTGGCGGCACCGTTCCTGCAGCTGGAACCCGGCAACCGTCTGGCGAAGCGAGTCCGGGCGAAGCTCGACACCCTCTCCGCGTCGTATGTCCTTCGAGGAGTCAAGTCCGAGGTCGCGCGGGACATGGTCCGGTCCTGGTCCGGGCAATGGATGGGCTGCGAGCCCGAGGAGACCGCCGCGACCCAGTTCGTCACCTCGATGGGCATTCTCCTGACCGATCCGGCGAAGGTGCCCAACTTCTCCTTGCCGGAAGGAGGAAACCAGACCCTCACCGATATCCTGGCCGCCGACCTCGGCGACCGGCTCCGGCTGAATTCGCCCGTGAAATCGGTGGAGTGGACCGAGAACGACGTCGTCGTGGACTACGAGAACGCGAACGGACCGGCGCGGATCCGCGCGCGCCGGGCGATCGTCGCCGTTCCCGGCGATGTGGCCGTGAAGCTCATGCCCGGCCTCCCGTCCGCGTATCGGACGGCCTTCGACGACATCCGCTACGGCCGGTACGTGGTGGTGGGTTACTTCACCCGCGAGGAAGGTCCGCAGCGGTGGGACGACTACATCGCCGTGTCGACACCCCGGCTGTCGTTCCAGGCGATGTTCAACCACGCCGCGGCCCAGCGCCGTCCTGGCCCACGAAAGCCGGGCGGCGCGCTGGCCTGCTTCGCGGGCGGCGCCGTGGCCGACAGCCTGTTCGAGCTCACCGACGAAGAGATCGTCACCCGGTTCACCGCGGATCTCCTCTCGCTCTATCCCGAACTCGAAGGGAAACTCGACGAGGGGATCGTCCGCCGCCACCCCAGGGTCGTGCCTTTCTGGGCGCCGGGCGGGCGTGCGTCGCTGCCGACCTTGCGACGGCACCTCGGCCCCGTGCACCTGGCGGGTGACTATCAGCTCGACATGCCTTCACTCGCCGACGCGGCCTCGTCGGGTGAGCGGGCCGCGAAGGAGGTTTTGGCGAGCCTGTCACCGCGACCTGCAGGACCGCCCTAGTCCTCACCCGCCATCCGGTAGGCGCCGTCCTCCAGGCGCCGGATCAGCCGGTCGGTCCATTCGACGCGGTGCCCGGCGGTGTGCAGCCACAGCCCGACGACCTCGCCGACCGGCCCCCAGCCGTCGAGGTCGGCATCGGGCGGCAGGTGCGCGGTGATACTCGCCTGCCACTGCCGCATCGCTTCGGCGCGTCGCCGGAGCAGGCCGATGGCCTCGGCACGGGTCAGGTCCTCGATGAGGCCCACCGCGGCGGCGAGCATGTCCAGCCGAGGATCGCGGCTGGCGAGTGCCTTGCGGAGCAAGGTGAAGTAGCTCTGTTCGCCCTTCGCGGTGATCTCGTATTCCATTCGCGGCGGACCGCCCGCCTCGCTGGGGACGGTCTCGTGGAGAACGAGCAGGTCCTGTCCGGTCATGGCCTTGAGCGCGTGATACACCGATCCCGAAGTCGCCGTCGCCCATTCGTGCGCGCCCCACGACTCCAGGTCGGAACGAACCTGATAGCCATGGGCGCGGCCACGCCGCCGGACCGCGCCCAAGACCAACAGGCGAACCGTCGACACGGGTTCAGCCCGGCGTGTTCGTGCTGAGCCACCACAACGTCCCGAACGGGTCGACGAAGCCGCCCATCCGGCTGCCGTCGTCCTGCGCGGTGATCGGCATGGCCGGCTTCGCGCCCGCCTCGACCGCCCGCGCGAAGACGTCTTCGGGGTCCGGCACGGTGGCCCACAGCTGGACGTGCACCGGGTCCGTCGGCGACTCCAGGCAGCGCATCCCGCCGGCGCCGGAGTCGGCGAAGAACACCACGCCGGTTCCGATCCGCGCTTCGGCGTGCACCATCCGCTCCGGATCCTCCGGTAGCGGGATCACGTTCGACACCTCGGCCTTGAACGCGCCTTCCAGGAACCGCCTGTAGGCCTTCGCGCTGTCCACCATCACATAGGGCGTAACCGACATCAGGAACTCCCCACTAGCCAAATTTAGCTACTTTAAGGAGGCTAACGCAGGTAGTCAAATTTGGCTAGCCGCCCCTGAGGCGACCGGCCGGATTCGCGGGGCGATTAGGCTGTACGGAAGAAGTAAGAGCCGAGGAGTACATGAATCCGCTGAACGAGGGCATCCGGTCGCGGTGAATCCGACCACGGCGGCCGCGGGCACCGACCCCTTCGTCCATCCCGCGTTGTTCTATCGCGGGCAGGACGACTACCTGGCGGGCACGCTTCCCTTCATCCGGCAAGGCCTGGACGACGGTGAACCGGTCGCGGTGTCCGTGCCGGGCCCCAACCTGGAACTGCTGCGTACGGCGCTGGGCCCGGACGCCGGGCGGGTACGGCTGCTGGACATGACCGAGGAAGGCCGCAACCCCGGCCGGATCATCCCCGGCGTCCTCCGGGCGTTCGCCGACGATCACCCTGCTGGACGCGTCCGCATCATCGGCGAACCCATCTGGGCAGGACGATCCGAACTCGAATATCCGGCATGCGCCCAACACGAGGCACTGATCAATCTGGCCTTCACCGGCCGTGAGGTCACCATCCTCTGCCCCTACGACGTCACCCGCCTCGACACCCGCGCGCTGACCGACGCCGAGGCCACCCATCCGCTCCTGATCGACTCCACCGGCGAGCGCGCCAGCGCCGGCTACGACCCCGACCGCATCATCACCGGCTACAACACGCCGCTACCCGAACCGGCCCCGGCCGAGCCCGCCGCGTACACCACTCTCGACGCCGTCACCGGCGACGCGGTCTCCCTGGCCGAAGCCCGGGCGATGGCCCGCGGTCAGGCACAGCGGGCCGGCCTCTCCGACGATCGGGTGGGAGACGTCGAACTCGTGGTCGCCGAACTCGTCGCCAACAGCGTGGACCACGGCGGCGGTCAAGGACGGCTCAGCATCTGGCCTGAGGACGGGCTACTGGTCTGCGAAGTCCACGACACCGGCCACGTGACCGATCCGCTGGCCGGACGACGGCCCGCCTCCCCCGGACAGCTGCGCGGCCGCGGGCTCCTGCTGATCAACTATCTGTCCGACCTCGTACGCCTCCACACCGGGCCGCAGGGCACCACCGTCCGCGCCTGCTTCGCCACTACACGGCGCTGACCGCCCGCTTCGCCCGCCCCACCCAGACAGCCCGGCCGACGTCGCGAAAGCCACTTTCGCAACGTCGGAGGTTGCGAAAGTGGCTTTCGCAACACGCCACAGTCGCCTGCCCTACCCCAAGCGGCATCCAGGTGTCCGAAGGGCGGACGATTGACTCGTCATACTCAACAAGTTATATATGAACAATGTCCTATCGACGCTCCGGCCGGGCAGCGGTGCTCGGCGCGGGGATCGCCGGTCTCGTGACCGCACGGGTTCTGTCCGAGCATTACGACGAGGTGGTCGTGGTCGAGCGTGACGAGCTCCCGGATCTTCCGGGGCATCGGCGCTTCGTGCCGCAGTCGCATCACGCGCACGGCCTGCTGGGCTCCGGCCGCCGGGTACTGGTCGGGCTGTTCCCCGGCCTGTCGGCGGAGCTGGCCGACGGCGGCGCGCTCACCCCTGGTTCCGGCGATCCCGCGCTGGGAGATCGTTCGCTCTTCCTGGTCCGCGGCGCGACGACCATCCGGATACCGGCCTGGTGGAGCGCGGGTTTCGGGGCGAGCCGGATCCTGCTCGAACACGCGATCCGCGCCCGCGTACGGGCACTGCCGAACGTCACGGTCCTGGACCGGACACCGGCCACCGGGCTGCTGACCGACCGGTCCCGCCGCCGGGTCACCGGTGTCCGGACGCCCGGCGAGGAGCTGGGCGCCGATCTGGTCGTCGACGCGTCGGGCCGGAACTCGCCGCTGCCGCAGTGGCTCGAGCGGATCGGGTACCGGCCACCGCCGCGTTCGGTCGTCCATTCCGACGTGCGCTACGTCAGCGTGGTCACCGAACCCGATCCGTCCTTCGATCCCGAGTGGCTGGCCATCCTCGGCGGCCAGGCCGAATCCGGCTCCTCCGTCGGCGGCGTCGTGCTTCGCGTCGAACACGGCCTCCTGCACATCTCGTTCGGCTCGATCGCCCGGCGCGGACCGGTTCCGGCGGACCTTGCCGAGTTGCGCGGTTTCGCCGACCGGCTGACGGCACCGGTGGTGGCCGAGGCACTTCGCCGCTCGACGCCGGCCGGCCCGATCCGCACCTTCCGTGTCCGCAGCAACACCCGGCGGCACTACGACCGCGCTCGCGAGATGCCCGAAGGCGTGCTCGCGCTCGGCGACGCCGCCAGCGCGGCCAATCCCATCTACGGCCAGGGAATGAGCGTGGCCGCCCTCTCCGCGGCCGCGCTCGGCCGGGTACTCGCCGACGGCGACGACGCGGGGTTCGGGCGCCGGGCGGCACGGGCCATCGCCGCCACGTCCGCCGAGGCGTGGCGCCTCGCGCTCGGCGAGGACCTTCGCTACGGATGCCGCACCGAAGGGGTTCGTGCACCGTGGACGGCCAGGTTCGGTGAGGGCTACCGCAACCGCCTGGAACGAGCGGCGGCGCTGGATCCCGAGGTGGCGTTGGCCTTCAACGACGTACTCAATCTCCACCGGCCGCTGTCGTCGCTCGGTTCCCCGCGGATCGCCCGCCGGGTGCTGCGGCCGTTGCGTGACCGCGATCCCGGCCCCCTGTCCGCGACCGTCGCCGCCGTACTCGGCGCCGCCTGAACCCGTCCGAGCGAGGAGCCCCATGTTCCGGCCACAGTTCGTCGACGTCGACGACGTCCTGCTCCACGTCGAGACCGACGGCCCCGAAGACGGTCCGGCCGCCCTGTTCCTCCACGGCTGGCCCGATCTCTGGTTCACCTTCGAGCCGCAGATGATCGCGCTCGCCGAACAGGGGTACCGGACGCTGGCGCCGGATCAGCGCGGCTACGGCCTTTCGTCCAAACCCGCCACCGTCGCGGACTACGAGATGCCGCGGCTGGTCGACGACATCGTGCTCCTCATCGAGCGGCAGGACGCGGCGCCGGTCCATCTGGTCGGGCACGACTGGGGCGGGGCGGTGGCCTGGGCGGTGGCGATCGACCGGCCCGATCTGGTCCGGTCGCTGACCATCGTCAACTGCCCGCATCCGCAGGTGTTCGCCGAGTCGTTGAGACGTATGCCTTCCCAGCTGCTGCGGAGCTGGTACATGGTGGCGTTCCAGATCCCCGGTCTCGCCGAGGCCGTCCTCGGCGCGCGCGGCGGCGCGGTCCTCGCGGCGATGCTCGGACACGGCGCCCGGCTGAGCGAGGCCGACCTCGACCGGCACCGCGCCGTCTGGCGTCATCCCGGCACGATCCAACGGCCGCTTTTCTGGTACCGCGCGATGTTCCGGACGATGTGGCGCTCGCGGCGCGCCGAATCCGACCCGACGGTACGCGTACCGACCCAGATCATCTGGGGACGCCACGACGGTGCGCTCGGACGGCATCTCGCCGAACCCAGTGCCGCCCTGTGCGAGCGCTCCGAACTGCACTGGCTCGACACGAGACATTGGCCGCACCGCGAACAACCCCGGCACGTCACCGAACTCCTCGCCGCCTGGTTCGCACGGCACGCGGACCGGAGCTGATCGATTGCTATTCTCCGGGTCTCCCGCCGGAAGGAGCCCGATGCTCAGATTCGCCCTGCTGGGTTTCCTGCTCCGGCAGCCGATGACCGGCTACGATCTGGCGACCGCGATCCGCGCCAGCATCCACTTCGTCTGGCCCGCCCAGCTCAGCCAGATCTACCGCACGTTGAGCCAGCTCGAGGACAACGGGCTGGTCGTGTCCGAAGTGGAGCCACAGCAGAGCAGGCCGGACCGCCGCGTGTACACGATCACCGACGCCGGGCGGACGGCGTTCGATTCCTGGCTGAGCGAACTGGTCACCGAACTCGACCCGGTCCGCGTGCCCTTCATGGTCCGCTTCTTCTTCGCCGGTTCCCGTCCGCTGGAAGACACCGTGACCCAGCTCCGCGTGATGCGCGACCTCCACGTCAAGGACCGCGAGCGGCTCGCCGTCGAACTGCCGGACCAGATCGCGGCGGCCTCGGCCCTCACCGGCGGCGGCGAACTCGATCCCCTCGTCTGGGACTCGGTCCGCCGGGCAGGCGAGATGATGGCCCAGACCTGGGTCGACTGGATCGACGAAACCATCGAACGGCTCCAGCGGGCCGCACGCGAAGCCTAGGCGCTGTCCTGCGAGTCCTGCTCGCGGATGGGGCCGGCGGTGGGCTGAAGGCTCCCTTCGCCGCGTCTGACGCGGTGAAAGGAGCCTTCGCCTCCGGCCTCCGGGTCGCGAGTGGCAAGGGCGGTTAGAACCGTCGCTACCCGAGCAGCGTCCCTTGTGGACGGTCAAGAGCACGCCAGGCTCCTTGGCGACCCACTCCACCACTGACTCGATCACGCCACTTTTGACTAATGACTGCCCGTGAGTTCGCCGGAGAGCTTCCCGTGCATGCGCGCGCTGTGCTTGTTCAGCCCGACGATCTCGACGGTCTTGCCACGTGATGCGTACTTGGTGGTGATCGCGTCGAGTGCGGCGACGGTGGAAGCGTCCCAGATATGGGCGTCGGTGAGGTCGACGACGACCTTCTCCGGGTCGTTCGCGTAGTCGAACTGGTAGACCAAGTCGTTGCTGGAGGCGAAGAACAGCTCTCCGGTGACGGCGTAGACGACCTGGGTGCCGTCGGGGTCGACCACGGCGGTCACGTCGACCAGATGCGCGACGCGGCGCGCGAAGATCACCATGGCGGTGATCGAGCCGACGACCACACCGATGGCGAGGTTGTCGGTGGCCACCACGACGGCCACGGTGACCACCATGACGAGGGTCTCGCCCCACGGCATCCGCTTGAGCGTGGCCGGGGCGACGCTGTGCCAGTCGAAGGTCCCGAAAGCCACCAGCACCATCACCGCCACCAGGGCCGCCATCGGGATCTGCGAGACCAGTGGGCCGAAGACGATGCACAGGATCATCAGGAAGGATCCGGCCAGGAACGTCGACAGCCGGGTCCTGGCGCCGGCGGTCTTCACGTTGATCATCGTCTGCCCGATCATCGCGCAGCCGCCCATCCCGCCGAAGAAACCCGTGACGACGTTCGCGACGCCCTGCCCGATGGCCTCGCGGGTCTTGTTGGAATGCGTGTCGGTGATGTCGTCGACCAGCTTCGCCGTCATCAGCGACTCCATCAAGCCCACCAGGGCGAACGCCAGCGCGTAGGGCGCGAGCATGCCGAGCGTGCCCAAGGTGAACGGCACATCGGGAACGCCGGGCGCCGGGAGCGAGGAGGGCAGGACACCCTTGTCCCCCACGGTCGGGACCGCGATCCCCGCGGCGATCGTCAGCGCGGTCAAAGCCACAATGGACACCAACGGCGCGGGAATCACCTTGGTGAGCTTCGGGAACAGCACCATCAGCACGAGCCCGCCCGCGAACAGCGGGTACACCGGCCACGGCACGTCGATCAGTTCGGGCACCTGCGCCAGGAAGATCAGGATCGCCAGTGCGTTGACGAAGCCGACCATGACACTGCGCGGCACGAACCGCATCAGCCTGGCCACGCCCAGCGAGCCGAGCACGATCTGGAACAGGCCGCCCAGGATCACCGTGGCGATCAGGTAGTCCAGCCCGTGCTCACGCGCCAGGGGCGCGACCACGAGCGCGATCGCCCCGGTCGCGGCGGAGATCATCGCCGAACGGCCGCCCACGATCGAGATCACCACCGCCATGGTGAACGACGCGAACAGCCCGACGCTCGGGTCCACGCCCGCGATGATCGAGAAGGAGATCGCCTCCGGGATCAGCGCGAGCGCGACCACCAGACCGGCGAGGATTTCGGTGCGGGCGACCTTGGGCGACGACCACGACGGGCGTGTGCGGCGCAGCCGCGTGGACACCTGGGTCACAAGACTCGACACAGACGGACGACCTGACTTTCTCGGCGCTGAAGAGACGTGGGCGCGAGCTGACCCGGATCAGTCACGGTGCCGCCGGCAACTCTCACCTTACGTTAGAGTATGGATCCGCGATTCGCGAAGGTGCCCGGCCCGATTGAGGGCGGGATCACGTCCGGCGACTACGAACGTGTGCGGCTGGGATCGTGCGAGCGCAGGAGAGCGGCGAATTCCTCGGCGATCACCAGCTTCGCGCGCAGCTCCGCGCACGCCTTTTCAGCGGTCGCCCCGAATTCCGCCAGGCGAGCCGCCGGGTCCTCGATCTCGGGGCTTCCCGGCGTCGGGTCGAGAATGGCCAGCAGATCGCGCATCTCCTCCAACTGGAACCCCAGCGGCTTCATCCGCTTGATCAGTTCCAGCCGGTCCACGTCCGGGTCGGTGTAGAGCCGGAAACCGCCTTGGCTGCGCGCGCTGGGAACCACCAGGCCGACTTCCTCGTAATAACGGATCGTCCGCAACGACAGCCCGGTGCGTTCGGCCACCTCGCCGATCTGCATCCGCTCGCCCACACCGGTTCCTTCCTCAGCGCTCCACACCACCCTCTCACGTACCAGTATTGTCGCCGCACCCGCCGGTTCAGCCGCTCAGGTCCCGGCGGTGATGGCCGAGGACGCCGAGTGCCGCCAACGCCCCGGCGACGAGCAGGAGAAGAACGGTCGCGAACCGGTCGGGTGGTACTTCGGGCACGGCGGCCAGATGGGAGTACGGGGAGAAGTACGTGAGCCACTCGGGCGCGTCAGTACTGCGCAGGATCACGGTGAACAGAAACCCTCCGGCTACGGGGAGCGCCCCCACCGCCGCGACCGCGCGCGGTGCCCAGCCGAGCGCTAGAGCCGCGGCCCCGAGCGAGAGCAAGGCGACCGGCGCGACGTTCGCCGCTCCGGCGAAGGCCGCCGTGATGGACAGCGGAGCACTCACGATGGCCGCACCACACCAGATCATCGATCCCGCGGCGGCCAGCAGGCCCAGCACACCCAGCCCCGTGACCAGGAGTTCGGTGAGCACGATGCGGTGCCGGGAAAGGGGCAGTGCCAGCAGCGGGGTCAGCCGCCGATCGGTCTCGGCCGCGGCGAAGGCGGCGATCCGCGTCGCGGCGTAGAGACCGACAGGGATCGTGAGCAGGCTGAACATCGCCGCCGCGAATCCCTCGGCGGTGCCGAGGCCACCGAATCCCGCGGCCGACGCCAGTTCCGCGAAGCGCGGGTTCTCTCGCAGGAAACGCAGAATCGACCCGATGAGGACTCCGACGAGCAGGAAGTAGGCCCCGATCGCCAGCGACCAGGCCGCGGTGGGGCGCATCGCGCGCCGGACGGCGAAGCCGGTGACCGATCCCAGCAGCCGTATCCTCGGCCGCCGCCTGCCGCTCGAAGGGTTCAGCACTCCCCGGCCGACGTCCCGGCGCGAGCAGGCGAGCGTCGCCGCCGCGCTGAGCAGCACCGGGAACACGGCGAGGACGAGCAACGGAGCGATCCTGTCGTCCGCGTAGGGCGCGGTCAGTGCGGTCAAGCCGAACGGAGTACCCCACGAGGCCCAGGACAGCGCGCCGACCCCGTCGGCGATCATGCGCAGCGCCAGACCGCCGCCGAGCGCCGCGACAGCGAGCCCCGTGGCGGTGGAGCGGGCGGGCACGAGCTGCGCGGCGAGGACGCCCGCCGCGGCGAAGGTCATCGTCACGCCGAAAAGACCCGCGGCGTGGATGAGCGCTCCCTCGGGCCGGGTCCCGGTGACCAGGAGCGCCAAGGCCACCGCCGCGGCGATCGCGGCCGCCGCGGCACCCAGTACGACCAGGACCCGCCTCAGCTGATCGACCGCGCGCAGACGGCCCGCGAGCAGCAGGTCGGCGCGGCCGGCGTCCTCCTCGCCGCGGGTGAGCCGGGTGGCGGTCAGCAACGCCCACACCCCGGCCAGGATCTGGACGGGGGTGCCCGTGCGCCAGACGGTGAACCCGCCCGGATCGTCCAGCGCGACCGGCGGCCCGAACAGGATCCGGATGGCGGGGTTCTCCGCCAGCGCCCGCAGCGCCGCGCCGTTGAGCTCTCCGGCGAAGGTGGCTTGATACTGGCCCGCCACGACGGCCGACATCCCCGCGGCCGCGAGGCCGACGAGCAGTGCCCCTCGCCGGACCCGCCGCGCGAAGTGCCGCGTGACGGCTCCGCCCGCACTCCCTCGTGCCGCGATCTCCCGTTCCGACCTCGGCCTCACCGTTTCCGCCGGTGTCGTGGTCATCGCGCGGTCTCACCGTAGTAGTCGAGGAAGATCTCCTCGAGTGTCGGTTCACGCATCGCGAGCATGGTGACCTCGGCGGCGGCGAGCGCTCGCAACGCCGGGCCCGGTGGCCCGGACAAGGTGAACCGCAGGCGTCCCTCGTCCAGCCGCTCGATGTCCATCACCCCTGGAACGTCCACAAGAGACGGTTCCGGGCC
The DNA here is from genome assembly GCF_042797905.1 of Amycolatopsis sp. NPDC057786. NCBI lineage: Bacteria > Bacillati > Actinomycetota > Actinomycetes > Pseudonocardiales > Pseudonocardiaceae > Amycolatopsis > Amycolatopsis sp. NPDC057786. The sequence goes on along the minus strand of NZ_JBHVKW010000019.1, from coordinate 46,943 downwards.
CCGATGGCCGATCTCCACCGAAGTTCGGCGCAGACGCCGCAACTCGGTGATTCCCGAGATCTCCACCAGCCGTCCCGCCCGGAGTATCCCGACCCGGTCACAGACGGCTTCGACCTCGGCGAGCTGGTGGGAGGAAAGGAACACCGTCTGCCCGCGCTCCCGTGCCTCGGCCACGCATCGCCGGAAAACCTGTTCCATCAACGGATCGAGTCCACTGGTCGGCTCGTCCAGCACGAGCAACGGCGCCCGGCTGGCGAACGCGGCGACCAGCGCGACCTTCTGGCGGTTGCCGGTCGAATAGGTCTTGGCGGGCTTTCCGGGATCCAGCTCGAAGCGGCGTACGAGTTCGGCGCGATAGCCCGGATCGACGCCCGGGCCGACCTTGGCCAGCAATGCGAGGATCTCACCGCCGGTCAGGTCCGGCCACAACGCGACGTCACCCGGCACGTAGCCCAGCAGGCGATGTGCCCGCCGGACATCGGCGGCGGGAACGCCGAACACCGTCGCCGTCCCCGCGGCCGGGCGGATCAGGCCGAGCAGCAGCCGGATGGTGGTGGACTTGCCCGCACCGTTCGGGCCGAGGAAGCCGAACACCTCGCCGGGAGACACGGTCAACGAGAGATCGTCTACAGCGAGCGTGTGGCCGAACCGTTTGGTCAAGCCATCGACGCGGACCGCCGGAGGACGTGACGGTGCGACAGAGGACATGGGAGCCTTTCGTGGTCGGCGAATTCCGTTGCCGACCAGACTTCCCGGCGCACCTGCGGGAAATGTACTCCCACCGGTGCGCGGGCACCAGGGGAATCGTCAGGCAGTCGTCAGGTTCACTCCCGCGCGAAACCGGAAGAATGACCGGAGGTCGAAGGCACGCGAGGAGAGCGATGAGCGTAGAGACCCCGAGTGCCAAGGACGTGACTGTCCGGTCGTTCGGCGCCGTCGTCCAGGTGCGCTGATGCGCTACGAACAGCACTGCCCGATCGCGCTGGCGGCCGAGGTGGTCGGCGAACCGTGGACACTGCTGATCATCCGTGAACTGCTGCACGGCAGCACCACGTTCCCCGACATCGCGAGGGGAGTGCCGGGTATGTCCGGCGGATTGCTGACCAGACGGCTCCGGAAGATGGAGACCGCGGGTCTCGTCACCCTGCTGCCACCGGATCGGCCACGCGGCGCGGAGTTGACCGAGGCCGGCCGCGAGCTGTCGGCGGTCATCGAACCCCTTGGCAACTGGGGAGCGCGCTGGTTGCCGCCGCCCCGGCACGGAGACCTCGACCCCGGCCTTCTCCTGCGTGACATCGCCCGCGGGATCGACCTTTCCGCCTTGCCCGCCAACGCGGTGACGGTCCATTTCCGGTTCGCCGAATCGCCAGGGCCGCGCTGGTGGTGGCTCGTGCTCTCCCAAACCGTCGCGGCACCGACCGTCCACGATCCGAGGCTGCCCCAAGCGATGCGGATCGACTGCACCCTCGGCGCGCTGGCCAGGGTCTGGCTCGGTCACACGGACTGGCTGGAAGCGCTGCGGGAGAAGGCCATCGTGATCACCGGGCCTCGTGGATCCGTGCGCGAGGCCATCGCCTGGCTCGGCACGAGCCGCTTCTCCGGCGGACGACCTACCGAGGTCGGCGCACCGGCGCCGTCCTCATAGGCCGATCCGGGACATGCCGTCGCAGGGGCGGGGCCGGGTCCGGCCGGTTCGCCCAGGAATCGAACAGCAGGACGAGCCCGGCGAAGGCCACGCATCCGAGCCCGAGCGGCCACAATCCCTGAGTCGCCATCAGGGCGCCGACCAGCACGGCAGGAACGGCGGCGAGCAGGCAGAACGGATCCAGCCTGCCGAAAACGGGACGCCGCCCGTCGCTCGATCTCATGGCACTTCTCCTCTCCTCCCGGCCTGGGCCTCCAGCAGCTCGGCCGCCCGTAGCTCCGCGACTCGCGCCTTTTCCTCGGCCTCCTCCGCGAGCTTTCGATGGCGGGCTTCCGCGAACGCGTCGCCTCTCCGCCGGACGGCTTCTCCGCGTTCCCGCTGTCCCTCGGCACGTCTGATGGCCGCGTAAGCGCGCTGCACCTCGACCTCGTGCGCATGTGACCCGCGCGCGAACCGTCCGGCCCTGCCCCGGTACTCCACGGCGATCGCGAGCTCGTCGTAGGCCATGTAGTGACAGGACGACATTTCGGCGAGATCCCGTAGCCGCCGAGCCGGCATAGGCTCGCCCTCGGCGACCAGTTCGGCCGCCCGGTCCAGGTACTCCCCCGCGACCCGGCGCAGGCGGGCCGCTTCACTTCGCAGCCGCTTCGCACGCGCCGCCCCGTTGTCGCCGGTGCGCCCGGTGTCCGGCTGTCCGATCGTGGTGGTCGCCGGCTTCACGGCGTCGCCATGGAGCAACTCGGTGAGTGCCCTGCTCCGCAGCCTGACGGTGGGCGGCATCGTGTCTCCTCGTTCATGACCCGGTGTGCGGCGCACACCGAGCCTGTCACGGAGACGCCGGGCCAGACCTGACGAAAACCTTACGATCGGCGCCGGGGCCCGTGGTCAAACCGTGCGCGCCTCCGCGGCACGGCTGTCCGCCTCCCGCGCGGCCGCCTCGTGCCTCCGGGCGGCCGTTTCGTTTCCGGCCGTCCTCGCCGTGCACGCCGCGGCGCGTTCACGATGTGCTTCGGCACGCCGGATCGCGGAGAACGACCTGTCCAGCAGCAACGTCCTTTGTGGAGATTCGCGGGGCAGGGCCTCGGCCCTGACTCGGGCTTCCGTCGCGTTGGCGAGTTCGTGATACGCGAATCCGTGATGTGCGGCCACTTCGCCGAGAAGACGTCGCGTTTTCGCCCGCTGAAAGGAATCCGGCGCCTCTCCCGCTTCGAGTTCCGCGGCCGAAGCACGATGCCCGGCGGCGACGGCCCACAGCCGGTCCGCGTCGTCACGCCGCCGTCGCACTTCCGGGCGGATCTCCTGTGCGGTGACAACCTCGCTCTCCGCCGTGAACACATCGGTCGTCGTCACGTCGTGGTCCCTCCCTCGGGTTCGGCGACTGTGATTCACCCTGACACGACGACGACCCATCGCAACTGACGAGTGCCTTACGATCGAGGTCGGCGTTCAAGCCGGGGTTCCGGCGCGGCCCTGCTATCGTCGGCCGCGGTGTGCCGGGAAGTCTGGTCGGCGGAAGGGAGATGCCGGCTGTGTCCACTCGTGTACTTCTCGTCGAAGACGACGCGATGATCAGTGAGGCCCTGAGCCTGGCGCTCGCCGATGAAGGTTTCGACATCGAGTGCGCGGCGACCGGCGAAGACGGTCTCGAACTCCTCGAACGGATCCAGGTCGACGTCGTCCTGCTCGACCTCATGCTGCCGGGCATCGACGGCCTCACGGTCTGCCGGTCGGTGCGCGGCCGAGGCGCGCTGCCGATCATCGTGATCACCGCCCGCGCCGATACCCAGGACGTCATCGCGGGCCTCGAAGCAGGCGCGGACGACTACGTCACCAAACCACTGGTCGCCGGGGAGCTCGCGGCGCGGATCCGGGCCCTGCTCCGCCGCGCCGCACCGCCTCCCCCGTCCCGGTTCACCTTGGGCGGGCTCGAGATCCGGCCCGACGAGGAGAGTGTGCTGCGGAACGGGTCACCGGTGCACCTGACCCGCACCGAATTCCGTCTGCTGACAGAGCTCACGTCGGCCGAGGGGAAGGTCGTCACCCGCGAGCAGTTGCTGCAACGCGTGTGGGACCACGACTATTTCGGGGACACGAGGCTGCTCGATGTCCACATCAGACGGTTGCGCCGCAAGATCGAACCGGACCCCGACAATCCGACGCTGGTGCTGACCGTGCGCGGACGCGGTTACCAAATCGCCTCCGGCTCATGACCCGCGCGGTCCGCGCCACGGTGCGCCGGCTTTCCCTGCGCTGGCGGGTCGCGGCCGCGTTCGGTCTCGGACTCGCGCTGGTGATGACGGTGCTCGGCATCGCGACCTGGAACCTGACCACCGGCTACATGCTCGACCAGCGCGAGCAGAGCACCGCCCGGCAATCCGAGGTCAACGTCGGCCTGGTCGACAAGGCGCTGGCGGAACACTCGGACAACCTCGACGAACTGCTGACCGGGCTGGCCAGCGGTCCAGACTCGTCGATCCTGCTGTCGCGGCCGGACGGCTGGCTCACCAGCGGACGGCAGATCCGGCCCGAGGCCGTGCCCGCGAGTCTCCTGGAGAGCGCCCGCGACGGCGTCGCGGCAAGACAACGCTTCACCGCCGACGGCATCCCCGTCCTCGCCATCGCGACCCCGGTCGGCAGCGGCGACAGCATCTACGTCGAGCTGTATCCCTTGCTGGAGCTCGATCGCACGTTCCGGTACCTCAGCTTCCTGCTGATCACCGGCACGGTCGTCGCCGCGCTGTTCGGAGTCGCTCTCGGCGCTTGGGCGACCAAAAGGGCCCTTCGCCCGCTCGCCGCGCTCCGGGGGGCCGCTTCCCGCGTCGCACGGGGAGATCTCACGACACGGCTCCCCCACCAGAACGACCCCGACCTCGCCCCGCTGGCCACCAGCTTCAACACCACGACCGAGCAACTGGAACAACGGGTCCGCCGCGACAAACGCTTCGCCGCCGACGTCAGTCACGAGCTCCGCTCACCGCTCACCACGATGATCAACGTCACCGAAGTGATGGTCCGCAGGCAGGACGCCATGCCGGAAACGGCCCGCAAGGCCTTGGGGTTGCTCAGCACGGAACTGCACCGCTTCCAGCGGATGGTCGTCGACCTGCTGGAAATATCCCGGGCCGATCAGGACGACACCGAAGACTCCGTCGAGCTGGTGGATCTCGACGCCCTGGTGCGCAACGTCGTCGACAGCAGGAACGCCGCCGGGGTGCGCATCGACACCGAGCCCGGCACCCCACTCGTCTCCGCCGACCGCCGTCGTATCGACCGGGTCGTCACCAACCTGCTCGACAACGCCGACCGGTACGGCGAAGGCGCCGTCGCCGTGACCGTGCGCAGGAACGGTGATCGGGCGAGGATCGAAGTGGACGACGCCGGCAGCGGTGTCCCGCCCGCGCTGCGCGAACGCATTTTCGAACGCTTCGCGCGCGGTCTGCACGCCGGACGCCGCGACCGCGAAACCGGCAGCGGCCTCGGGCTGGCCATCGTCGCCGACCACGTCCACCGCCACGGCGGCACGGTCTGGGTCGAGGACCGGCCCGGCGGTGGTGCCCGCTTCGTCGTCGAACTCCCGGAAGCCACGACATGAACCTTCGCTCGCTCCTGCTCGGTTCGGCCGTGGTGGCGTGTCTCGGCGGCTGCGGGGTGACCACCCAAGACGAACCCGAGCCGATCGCCACCCTCGTCCCGACCATGACCCCGACCGTCTCCAGCCGATCGGTGGCGCCGACGCCGTGCACTCCTCCGCCGCAAACGTCAGGCACTCGTCAGGTGCACTCCCCTCCACCGCCGACACAATGAAGGCAGTCGTCGTGAGGAGGAGGGACATGACCGTCCACGATCACCGGACCGACGACATCACCGAAGAAGTGCGCGAATGGCTTTCCCGCGAGTTCGCGGCCTCGCTGTCGGCGGCGGCCGTCGACGACATCGTGCGGTCGGCCCATGCGGATCTCGACGGTCAGATCCGGCCCGACGCGATGGGCGAGATGCTGCACCGGCTGGCACGATTCCGCGTGCTCCGGGTGCTGGGCGACCGATGAGCTGCGGCACAGCCCGCTCTCCGGCATGGGATCAACGGCCGAGGCCGCGCAAAGCGGTTTCGATCTCCGTGCCGGTGAGGCGCCGGGGGCTGACGTAGTAGAGCACCGAGCCTGCCGGGAGTTCTCCGTCCCACGACGGATTGACCACCAGATCGTCGCCGGTCCGCGCGGCCAGCACCGTGGCACCGAAAGACCGGCCCAGCGCCATCCGGCATTTCTCGGTGCTCAGCCGCCCCAGCGATTCGGGCAAGGCGACCGAGTACGTCCCCGCTCCGCCCGCCGTCATCAGCTCGGAGTAGACCTCGGTGATTCCGGGGGAGGTCAGCTCTTCCGTGACCATCCGCGGCGTGTGCCACTGCACGCATTTGATCCGCGGATCCACGTAACGGACCAGCTCGGACTTCTCCATGTCCCGCAACGTCACCACGACATGTGCCGACCGGTTGGCGTGGTCCACCGTCACCGCGACGGCCAAGGCCTCGTTGTCGTCGCTCATGTCGACCAGGATGGTGCCCGCTTCCGCGACGGCGGCACGGGCGAGCACGTCGGCCGCCGTCGGGTCGCCACGGACGAAGTCCACCGGCCGCGACGGCATGGGATGCACCTGTACTTCGTCGCTCGCGCACAGGACGAGTCCGGTCACGCCGTCGGCGACAAGCTGGGCGACGATCCGCTCCGTACGGCCAGGCGTATAGCCGATCAGCAGCGTGTGCCCGCTCGCCCGTACGGCTTCCATCCCCTGCATCCGCCGTCCCTTCGCCTGTTCGAGCCTGGAAGCGAGCTTGGTGAACACCGTGGTGAGCGTCGCGATCCCGCCGATGATGACATAGGCACCGACGAAATGCCCCGCGGTGGTCTCCGGCGAGAAGTCGCCGTAGCCGACCGTCGCGGCCGTGACCACGAAGTACCACCAGTAATTCCCCGGCTGGACGAGCGCGCTGCCCGCGGGTTCGGCGAGCACCATCAGCGGCCAGCTGGTCGCGAAGACGAAAATGACCACGACGACAGGAAGCATCCAGCCCTGCTGCAAAACCCAGCGGGCCAGCAGCCGCGCCAAGACGAACGACACCCCCGCCTCCTCACCCGCCGCGACCGCGAGCTCACTCGAACCCGTTCCACCCGATCGCGGATCCCGCTACCAGACCACACCGTTCCCACCGGCGCAACGGACGTTACCCGACCGCTACGGCGGATATCACCGGAAGGCAGTATGTGTCTGAAAAGGACTGTCCACTGGCGACCGGCGGTGGTCGACCGCGCCGCCAACGGCCGAATTGTCACCGACGGGAGTTCGAGGCGTGGTCAGGCCCTCCCTGCCAGGTGGTCATGACCTGGCGCGGTCATGCTCGGCCGGGTTGTCGCCGACTCGACCGGCGCCGCGTCGATCCAGGCAGGCGACAGCGGGTGGATAGACCACGCGAAGCAACGCCCCCGTCATCGCGGTGGTCACCAAGGCCATGACGACCATGAGGGAATAGAGGTCCGCGTCCAGCACGCCGATCTGCACCCCGACGTTCAGCAGGATCAGTTCGGTGAGACCGCGAGTGTTGAGCAGAATGGACAGCACGGCCGAATGACGTCGCCGGACACCGCAGATCCGCGCCCCGACATAGCCGCCGATCCCCTTGCCACCGACGGCGGCGAGCAGGATCAGCCCGAACTCACCCAGCCCGACCAAGTCTACAGTGGACAGATCGACGCCGATCCCCGCGCTGGCGAAGAAGACCGGGATGAGCAAGGTCTCGGTGCCCCGCTCCACCTTTGGCAGGACGCGCTCGCGCAGGAACGCGGCGCCACCCTCAGGCATGGCGACGCCGAACATGAACGCGCCGAAGATCAGGTGCAATCCCATCCAGTCGGTGGCCAGTGAACACGCCGTCGCACCGGCCGCCAGGAACACGAACAGGAGACATCCGGGCAGGATTCCGTCCATGGGGTGCCGTCGCAGCCATCGCTTCGTCAGCGGGCGCACCACCGTGAGAAGTACGACGACCATGGGCACCACCAGCAGGACCCGCGCAGGATCGGTGCCCGCTCCGGCGATCGCCGCCACCACCGCCAGCAGCGACCAGATCAGGACGTCGTCGAGCGCCGCGCAGGCCAGGGCGAGCCCACCGATGGGCGTGTCGAGGAGGTCACGATCGCGGAGGATCCTGGCCAGCACCGGAAACGCGGTGCAGGCGAGCGCGGCCCCCATGAACAGGGTGAACACCAGGCCGCCACCGTCGGCGTGGCGGTCGGCGAGCACCGACGCCAGCAGTACTCCGGCAAGGAACGGCACCACGACGGCGCTGATCGAGATGGTCGACATGATGCGGCCGTGCCCGCGCAACAGCCCGCGATCGACGTGCAGGCCGACGAAGACCATGAACACACAGATGCCCACGTCGGCCAGTACCGTCATCGCCGGGCGCACTTCGAGCGGGAACAGGGCCCTGGTCACCGCTCCGTCGGCCAGAGTGGGACCGAGCAGGATGCCGCCCAAGATCTCCCCGATCACAGGTGGCTGGCCGAGCCGCCGGGCCAGGACGCCGAGCAGCCGCGCCGTCGTCAAGATCGTCACGAGCGCGACCGCCAGCGCCACGAAACCCTCGGCGGTCACCGTTCCCCGCGGGCACCACGAGTGCCGTCCCGTACCTCACGCACGACGCCCCACTGGCCGGTCAACGCGAGAATCCGGTCCACCAGCTCGGCGGGCGTCGACCGGTGTGGAAAAAGGGTGAGCTCTGGGTCGGCGGGCGCCTCGTAAGGAGCGTCGATACCGGTGAATCCGACGATCTCGCGTGCCCGTGCACGGGCATAGAGCCCCTTCGGGTCACGCTGTTCGCACACCCACAGCGGGGTGTCCAGGAAGACTTCGGCGAAGGGCAGCCCATCGTCCTCGTGCAGCCGCCGGGCGCGATCCCGGTCGGCCTGGTATGGGCTGATCAGGGAGACGATGGCGACCAGGCCGGCGTCCGCGAACAGCCGTGCGACCTCGGCGACCCGGCGCACGTTCTCGGCGCGGTCGGCGGCGCCGAACCCGAGGTCCGCGGTGAGGCCGTGCCGCAGGTTGTCTCCGTCGAGGCGATAGGCGGCCCGGCCCTGGGTGACGAGCCGTCGTTCCAGCTCGGCGGCGACGGTGGACTTCCCGGAGGCGGACAGGCCGGTCAGCCACACCGTTCCCCCGGTGCCCGCCCTGTCCTCCCGGCTCACCGTCGAGGGATGCCATCGGATGTCCGACGTGCTGCCGACGCCCTCCTGGATCATCCCGGCGGCGACGGTGTTGCCGGTGCTCTCGTCGACGAGGATGAAGCTGCCCGTGTCGCGATTGCTCCGGTAGGCGTCGAAGTCCAACGGCTTCTGTGTCCGGATGGCGACCCGGCCTATGTCGTTGAGCCCGAGGCCGGTCGCGGTGGTGTCGTGGTCCAGCGTGTCGATGTCCAGCCGGTGGTCCACCTCCCGCACCTCGGCGCGGACCGAGCGGGTCGTATGCAGCAGCCGATAGCGCGACCCTGGGGTCAGCTCGCCGTCGTCGGTCAGCCAGCAGACCAGTGCGTCGAGATCGTGCCCGGTCGCGGGCCGGCCGCGCGGACCGCACAGCAGATCACCGCGGCCGACGTCCAGTTCGTCGGACAGGCGCACGGCGACGGCATGCGGCGGGAAGGCGGTGGCCAGCTCGGTCCCGCCCGGACCGTGAAGGCTCTCGACGGTGGTACTCAAGCCGGAGGACTGGACGACGACCTCGTCACCGGGGCGCAGGACTCCCCCGGCCATGGTCCCGGTGTAGCTGCGACGGCCGTCGGCGTCCCGGATCACGTACTGCACGGGAAGACGCACCTCGGCCAGGTCGCGGTCGGCCGCGATGTGGACTTCCTCCAGGTGCTGGAGCAGCGGCACGCCCTCGTACCACGGCATCTCCGTACCGCGGTGGACGACGTTGTCCCCGCGCAGGGCGGAGACGGGGATGACGGTCAGGTCTGGGATCTCGAGCCGCTCGGCCACGCGCAGAAACTCGTCGCGGACCTCCTCGAAGCGATTCCGGGACCAATCGACGAGGTCCATCTTGTTCACGCACAGCACCAGGTGACCGACACCGAGCAGACCGGCGATCAGCGCGTGCCGCCGGGATTGCGCGAGGACACCGTGCCGCGCGTCGACCAGGGTCAGCGCCAGATCCGCCGTCGAGGTACCGGTCACCATGTTGCGGGTGTACTGCACGTGTCCCGGCGTATCCGCGATGATGAACTTGCGCTTGTCCGTGACGAAGTACCGGTATGCGACGTCGATCGTGATCCCCTGTTCGCGTTCCGCGCGCAGGCCGTCGGTGAGCGCGGCGAGGTCCGGTCCGGTGTCCGTCTCGATCGCGGCGAGCTGGTCCTCCAAGACCGCCTTCGAGTCCAGGAGAAGCCTTCCGATCAAGGTGGACTTCCCGTCGTCGACGCTGCCCGCGGTGGCGATTCTCAACAAGGGAGCCATCAGAAATACCCCTCCCGTTTGCGGTCCTCCATGCCTGCGGCCGATATCCGGTCGTCCGCGCGGGTGGCACCGCGTTCGGTCACGGTGCTGGCCGCCACTTCGGCGACGACTTCCGCGGACGTCGCGGCCACCGACTCGACGCATCCGGTGCAGGTCGCGTCGCCGATGGTGCGGAACCGGACGGACGCCTCGAACGGCTCCTCTCCCGGTAGGGGACGTACGAATTCGTTGTGTGCCATCAGCATCCCGTCACGTTCGAGCACGCTGCGCCGGTGTGCGTAGTACAGGCCGGGCAGGGCGATCCGCTGCTGGTCGATGTACTGCCAGATGTCGAGTTCGGTCCAGTTGGACAACGGGAATACCCGAACGTGCTCCCCCGGACCGTGCTGCCCGTTGTACTGGCGCCACAGTTCCGGACGCTGCGCACGCGGATCCCATTGTCCGTAGCGGTCCCGGACGCTGAACACCCGTTCCTTCGCGCGGGACTTCTCCTCGTCCCTGCGCGCACCCCCGAACACCGCGTCGAAGCGGTGCTCGGTGATCGAGCGAAGCAGCGTGACCGTCTGCAAACGATTCCTGCTCGCTCGCGGCCCGGTCTCCTCCACGGCCCGGCCGGCGTCGATGTCATCCTGCACTCGCGCGACGACAAGGCGCACTCCGAACCGTTCGACCGCACGGTCGCGGAAAGCGAGGACCTCGGCGAAGTTGTGGCCGGTGTCCACGTGCAGTACGGGGAACGGGACCGGCCCCGGCCAGAAGGCGCGTGCGGCGAGGTGCAGCAGCACCACCGAGTCTTTGCCGCCGGAGAACAACAGCACCGGCCGTTCGAGTGTCGCCACCACCTCCCGGAGGATGTGCACGGACTCGGCTTCGAGGTGCTGCAAGTAAGTCAGCTCATGGGTTTCGGACGTCACGGATACCCCTCCGGTGCTCGCTCGATGGCGTCGGTGCCGTCAGGTACGGGGCAGCAGCGCACCACCGTTGACGTGCACGACCTGTCCGGTGATGAAGCCCGCTTCGGGAGCAGCGAGGTGGCAGACCGTCGCGGCGACCTCGCCGGGGCTCGCCCCGCGGTTCATCGGTGACAGCCGCGCACGGCCGTCGTGGAATTCCTGGGACATGCGCTCGCCGTAGAATTCCGTGTCCGTCACGTACCCCGGGGCGACGACGTTGACGGTGACCTGGTCGCGCGCCAGCCGGACGGCGAGCTCGGTCGACCACGGGTACAGCGCGGCCTTCGCCCCGCCGTAGGTGGCCGGACCCCGCTCCGCCGCGACAGACCCCACCGTGACGATCCTGCCGCCGGGCCTGCGCAGCAAAGGAAGCAGCGCCTGGGTGAGCAGGACGGCGGGAAGCACGTTGGCGCGCACGTTCGAGTGCCAGGCTTCGGGCAACGCGTCCAGTTCCTGCACCCGTTGTGGATCGACATTGCCGCCGGCGTTGTTCACCAGGACATCGACGACGCGTCCGCCGATCGCCGCCAGCACCGCGCGCGCTCCCCCTGGCTCGCTCAGGTCTGCCGCCACCGGGACGACGTGCGGGCCCAGCTGCTCCGCGACGGCGGCGAGCCTGTCCGCGCGACGCCCGACGATGACGACCTCGCCGATACCGCGGTGCTCGCCGATCCGCGCGGCGATGGCACGGCCGATCCCGGTAGCGGCGCCGGAGACGACCGCGACGCCGTCCTTCGCCGCGGCCGTCACGAGATGACGGCCCGCGCGCGTTCCACGACCCGCATCGTCAGCTCGGGTGACTCACCGAGGTAACTCGCCGGCTCGAAGAGACGCTCCTGTTCGGCATCGGTGAACCGCTCGGTGATCGCCGGATCCTCGGCCGCGAGCTTCCGGACCGGGATGCCGTCGGTCTGGGCCCGCTGGGTGAGCTTGTAGACGTATTCGTGCGCCTGCTGTTTGCCGATGTGGTCACCGAGGGCGAACATGAGCCGTTCCGACATCACCTGGCCGGTCACCGTCTCCACGTTGGCGCCGAGCCGGTCGGGGTGCACGATCAGCCCGGTGACGACCTCGGTCGCGATTTCCACCGCGGCGAGGCAGTAATGCGACACGTCCGGGACGCACGCCCACTCCAGTCGCAGCGAGCGCGCGTCGCGCTCGTGGTCGCCGACCATCGCGGTCAGCGCGAGCCCCGACTGCGCCGCGGCGAGCCTCGCCAGTACCACGATCTGTTCACATCGCTCCGGATTGCGCTTGTGCGGCATGGTGCTGCTGCCCACCTTGCCGTCGCGCCATGATTCCTCGACTTCACCGAACTCCGGACGGGACAACGTGCGGATCTCGTCGGCGATCCGGGCCAGCGTGCCGGTGATCATCGCGAGCGTGCTGACGAATTCGGTCACGCGGTCGCGGGCGACGTGCCACCCGAGTTCGGGGACGACGAGCCCCAGCCGCTCGGCGAACCGTTCCAGCGTCGCCCGGCCGTGTCCGCCGAAGCTCGCCATCGTCCCGGCACCACCGAACAGTTGCGCGGTCGGGGTGTGCGCGCGGAGGTGGACGAGCCGGTCACGCTGGCGGAGCAGTTCGTCGAGCCAGCCTGCCACCTTGAGCCCGAAGGACATCGGCAGTGCGGGCTGCGCGTGCGTGCGTGCGAGCCCGATCGTCCTGGCGTGCAGTTCGGCCGTATGAGTCAGACTGGCGATGATCCGGTCGAGCGCGGGCGCCAGGGTGTCGAGTACGTCGCGGACTTCCAACGACTGACCGGTGTCCTGGATGTCCTGGGTCGTAGCGCCGTAATGGATGAACTGTCCAGCGGTGTCCCCGCAGGCTGTCTCCAGTGCGCGGAGCAGGCCGATCAGCGAGTGCCCTGATCGTGCGGTCTCGACCCGGACCTGGTCGAGGTCGATGTGGTCGAGGTCGGCGACGGCGGCGATCCGCTCGGCGACGTCCGCCGGAATCACCCCGAGCTCTGCCTGGCTCAACGCCAGCGCCGCCTCGATGTCGAGCCAGCGTTGCTTGCGGCAGACATCGCAGAAGATCCTCCTGCTGGCCGCGGTGGCGTATCGGTCACCGTAGAACTGCGAGTCCGTGATGTGACCGCGTTCGTGACGACAGTCGTCAGACATGGCAAACCTCCGATTCAGCGAGCGGTGGGCACGAAGTCCCGCAGATAAGGACAGCCGCCGTACGGCAGCGCGTCCGGGTCGGCGGTGCCCGGTGAGGCCAGCCGCAACGCGGCTTCGCGGGTACCGACCTTCTCGCGGCGCGATTCCTCGGTCAGGTCCGCGAGGAGATCGCGCATCAGGCGGGCGAGCGCGTCGAGTACCTGCCTCGGAGCCGGACACTCGCGCGGACCGAACAGTGCTTCCATCGACGCGGACCCGCCGATCCCGCCGATGAAGTCCGGGATGACCACCACACCCCGCCGCTCCAGGTTCCGCTCGACGCGTTCGGTGAGCCCGCAGTTCGCGCCGACCGCCACCGCCGGGACGGCGACACGCGCGGCCTGCGCGGGACTCATGGCGTTCGCCGGACCGGCGAGGATGAGCAGGTCGGCGGGAACGGTGAACAACTCGGCGGGGCGGCCGCCGGACGGCAGCGCGGGAACGGGGGTCCCGGCCGGACGGCCGAGCATGGCGGGCACGTCGAGACCGGCGGGCGTGGCGACGGTGCCGTGTTCGTCGCCGATCGCCACCACGCGGGCGCCGTACTCGTACAGGGCACAGGCGGCGCCGCGGGCCAGATTCCCGAAGCCCTGCAACGCCACGGTGAGCGGGCCGGTGCACCGGGCGGCCTTGGCCGCGCCGATACCGGCGTAGGCAAGGGCGTGTCCCGCCCGGCGCGCGGAGACCGGGAGCCCGTCGACAGGCGCTTCGAGCACCGCCATCCGATGGGCGAACTGGTCGGCATCGAGCCGCTGGGCGGTCTTGATCGCGTACTTGATCGACGACAGGCCGACCGCCGCCGCGTGCCGGTTGAGTTCCGCCCAGGCGGTCCCCATGTCCGGTCCCATGCTGTAGCGAGTGGCCAGCTCGTCACGGAGGAACGCGAAGAACCGCCTGAGTATCGCGTCCTTGTCCGGCGAGGACGGGTCGAGGTCGAGCCCGCTTTTGGCTCCCGCGACATTGAGGCCGAGCACTCGCTGTTTGACTGCCATCCGGTCGGCGAGCGTGCTCAGCGTCCGCGCGTCGATACCGGACCGTACCCGGCATCCGCCCGCCGCGAGTCTCCGCACGGCCCCGCGGTACGCGAGGTAACCCTTGGTGCCGTGGACGGGGTCCACGAACTCGATCACGTTCTTCGTCACAGTGCGCTCCCTGTCCGCGGGTGATCCGGTGCGAGTGCGCTCGCGACGTCGGCGGCGGTGAGGATCGCCGCCGGGATTCCGTCTCTCAGCACCACGCACGCGCCGTGTTCGGCGATGAAGGCCGCCGCGGTGTCGAGTTCCTGCCCCCAGCCGACCCGGGGCAGTGAGGTGGCGACGACGTGGTCGGCGACCGGGGCGTCCCATCGGGCGCGCCCTGACGCGATGCGCACCGCGATGTCGTGTTCGGCGACGAACCCCACGATCTCCGGGAGCCGCACCGGCGCGGCGGCGGAACTGACCGCCAGGTAACCGATGCGGGTGTCCCGCAGGCGTTGCCATGCGGACGCGAGGCTCTCCTCCGGAGCGATCACGGGCAGACCGGGGCCGAGGACCGCGGCGGCCACCGGCACTCCCTCGGCGGGGGCGGTGAACCCGTGCACGGCCAGCCAGTCCTCGTCGAAGATCGTGTTCAGATACCCGCGGCCCGAATCGGGGATCAGGACGACGACGACCGCGTCGGGACCCGAACGCTCGGCGACCCGTAAGGCCGCGGCGACGGCCATTCCGCCCGAGCCGCCGGTGAGGATCCCCTCTTCCCTGGCGAGGCGCCGGGTGAGCGCGATGGCCTCCGCGTCGCCGACGGTGACGATCTCGTCCGGGACGGCCGGGTCGAAGGCCGCCGGGAGACTCGGCTGGCCGACGCCTTCCAGGTAGTACGGGCGCAACTCGTCGCCGTTGTACACCGAACCGTCCGGGTCGACGCCGACAACACGGACCGTGCCACCGGACACCTCGTGCAGATAGCGGCCGGTCCCGGAGACCGTGCCGCCGGTCCCGAGCCCGGCCACGAAATGTGTGACCCGCCCCGCCGTCTGCTCCCAGATCTCCGGTCCGGTCACGGTGTAGTGGGCCTCGGGGTTGGCAGGGTTGTTGTACTGATCGACGCAGTAGGCGCCCGGGGTCTCCGCGGCCAGCCGGGCGGCCACGTTCCGGTAGAACCCGGGGTCGGTCATGGACACGGTCGCCGGACAGACCACCACCTCGGCCCCGTAGGCCCGCAGCGCGGCGATCTTGTTGTGCGAGACCTTGTCCGGGCAGGTGAACACGCACCGGTAACCGCGCTGCGCGGCGACCATGGCCAGCCCGATCCCGGTGTTGCCGGACGTGGGCTCGACGATGGTCCCACCGGGACGCAGCAGGCCGTCTCGTTCGGCCGCCGTGATCATGCCGACCGCGATCCGGTCCTTGGCCGAGCCGCCGGGATTGAACTGCTCCAGCTTGGCCAGCACCAGCGCGCCGGAACGGGCGGCGACCGCTCTCAGCCGTACCAGGGGCGTCGATCCGATCAGGTCGAGCATCGAGTCGTGGAATCGCATGGCTGCCTTCTCCGAGGGTTCGGGTTGACGTCGGCTCGGGGAATCGGTCATCGCGGGACGGCCGCCGGGGTGAGGTACTCGCGACTGGTGCGCACCGCGACGAGTGACGGCCCTGGATGTTCGAGCGCCTTGGCCAGGCAGGTGCGTACGTCGGCGGGGGTATCGGCGGAAAGCCCGAGCGCGCCGTGTGCCTTGGCGAGCAACCGGAAGTCGGGGTTGGCCAGGTCCGTGGCGATCTCCCGGTCCGGGTAGCGCCGCCGCTGGTGCAGCCGGATGGTGCCGAGCGACGCGTTGTCCGACACGACGAACACCACCGGGAGAAGACGTTCGCAGATGGTGGCGAGCTCTCCGCCGTTCATCCCGAACCCGCCGTCGCCGATGATCACGACGGTGGGCACCGCAGGGTCCCGCGCGGCCACCGCCAGTGCCGCGCCGGGTCCGAAACCCATGGCGCTGGAATCGATGCCCACCAGCCTGCCGTTCCCGGCGAACCGCAGGTATCGGTACGTCCAGCCGGTGAAGGTGCCGGAGTCGACGACGACCGTGACGGCGCCCCCGGTCAGCTCGTCGAGCGCCGCGGCGATGTCCCCGGCCGTGACCACCTCCGGGTCCGACGGCGGGATCCAGCGGGCTCTCTCCTCCTCGATCCGGTGCAGCCGCAGGCACCATTCGTCGCGGCGCGGGCGGGGGACATCGGTGTCGGTCAGCTGCGCGAGGAAGTCCGCCGGATCCATCGCGAACCCGGTGGTGACCTGGTGATATCTGCCGATCCGGGCGGCGTCCGGATGGACATGGACCAGTGGCTGGCCGGGCTCGGGGCCGCGGGGGAACCGCAGCTGCCTCGTCGTCGTCTGACCGAGCCTGGTCCCGATCGCGAGGACGAGGTCGGAGCGGTCGAACTCGGCGAGTTGCCCGGGTCCGGTGGCGTTGTGCAGATGACCGGCGTAGCAGGCATGCCGGTTGTCCAGCAGATGCTGGTTCTTGTTGCTGGTGAGCACCGCGACCTCGTGCCGCTCGGCGAACTCGCGGAGCCGGGTGCGCCCCTGCGGGGTGTCCAATGCGGACCCGGCCAGGAGCAGCGGACGCCGCGCCGAGCCGAGCAACCCGCGTACCGTGTCGAGCTCACGACCGTCGGCCACCACACGGCCGAGCTCGACCCGTGTCGCGGGGCCGTCCGCGCCGTCCCTGTCGAACACGTCCTCCGGTACGAATAACACGACCGGCCCCGGCGTCCCCGATTCCGCTACCCGGAACGCCCGCCGTACGGTCTCCCCGGTCGACGAGGGATCGTGCAGCGTCCACACCGCTTTCGCGCGGTCGCCGAGAGGACGACCGGACTGGAACGTCTCGCGATCGAGATCCGGCAGGGGAACGTCCCCGACGAAGAGTACGAGCGGGGTGGCGTCCTCGGCGGCGGCATGTACCGCGATCGCCGCGTTGGCGGCACCAGGGGCGCGACTGACCAGGCATACCCCGGCACGGCGGGTGAGCTTGGCGTCCGCCAGCGCCGCGAATCCGGCCGAGCCCTCGTGCCGGCAGCCCACCACGTCGACCTCGGCGCAGTCGTACAGCGCGTCCAGCAACGGGAGGTAGCTCTCCCCGGCCACGCAGAAGACACGGTCCACGCCGTGGGCGCGGAGGCTTCGCAGCATGGTGTCGGCGACGGTCGTGACAGCGGGCATCAGACCGTGTCCATGGCGGCAGGCGGCAGGTACTCCGCCGTCACCTTGTCCGGCGGATAGATGATCGCCGACTCGTCGAACCCCTGATCGCGCTTCTGATACTGCAGCAACACCAGTTCCGGACAGCAGTGGTGCCAATGGGCGGGTCCGCGCTCGTAGCGGATCGGGCCACGCCAAGTCGCGAACTCCATCGCCTCCAGCGCGTCGATGAGGTCTTCCCGCTCGGCGGACCGTGCCGCGCGACTCGCGGCCGCGACGATGGTGACGTCGGTGAAATGGGTCAGTGCGGTGTCGGGCGGGAAGTCCCCGTACCGCTCCCGGTATCGTTCGGTGAACCAACGTCCGATGTCGGTCATCCCCGGCCACGACGGGCGGTACTGCATCGCCGGCCACATCGTGCCGACCCCACTGTCCCCTGTGGAGCGCCAGAAGTCGTTGGACCGCAAGGGGTAACTAAAAGGGACCATCAGCGGCGTACCGGGCAGAAGGCCCGCTTCCGCCGCGGCGCCGAAGATCTGGTAATTGGTCCGGATGACACCGCCGTTGATCAGCAGGTCCGGTCCGTAGTCCCGGATTCCACCGAGCAGGGCGGCGAAGTCCGTCTTGCCGTCCTGCTCGAAGTCGAACCGGCAGAACTCCATGTCGTGTTCGGTGCTGCCGTAGCTTTCCAGACTGTTACCCGTGTGCAGCCCGAACGCCGTGTCGGCACACACCATCCCCACCTTGCGGATGCCCAGCTCAGCCGCGAAGTCCAGCATCAGCGGCACCCGGTCCTCCACACTGAAGTAGGACCGGAAGACATTGCGCCGCTTCTGCGCCGTGATCTCGCTGTACCCGTTCTCGACGAAGATCGGCACGTCGTACTTCGTGGCGATGTCGACCACCCATGGCGTGGTCCGCAGGTGCCATTGCCCCATCGCGGCGACCACCTCGTCCACCAGTGCGAGCTTGGCCATCTGACCGGCCGCGGAACGGAACATGCCTTCCGTCCGAGCGGTCGCCTGATCGTCGTAGAGGACCAGTTCGATCTGCCGGTTGTCACGCGCGCCACCGTGCTCGCGCACGTACTCCACACCGAGACAGGCTCCGCGAGTGACCAGTTCCCCGGCCGTCGCGTCTCCCGGCTCGCTCAGTGGTGTGATGATGCCGATCCGCAGCGGATCCGTACCCGCGTCCTTGTTCACGTCACGCACGAGCGCTTGTGCGCGTTCCAGGTGAGTAGGCTCCGACACCCTGTTGCTCCCCTTCTGTCAGGCTTCCTTCGGGACGGCGAATTCCTCGATGTAGCCAGAGAATCGTCCGGCCAAGGCACCGGCCGACAATCCGAACCGTTCCGCACGGTAGGAGTGCCCGCCGGTGGTGCGGTTCGCGGCCAGATAGCGGTCCATGCGCGCACGCACGTCCTTGGTGAGCGGAAGATCCGCGGCCGCGCAGATATGGGCGACGACCTTCATCGGATCGCCGATCAGATCCGCGTAGCGCACATCCAGCAGCGGCTGCCGGAACGGCCCGTCCTCCCGGCGGAGACCGTCCAGGACGGAGGCGACCCGGTTCAACCAGTAGTCCCCGATCTCATGGTCGTCCACGTCCGCGGAGCTGGCCCCGCGCACGACGGACGTCAGGCTGCAGACACTCGCCACCGCCACCGCCGGGGACCGGTGCAGGCGAATGACCAGCGCGTCCGGGTACACCTTGGCGAGGTCGTCCAGATACCACAGGTGGGACGGCCCTTTCAGGAGAATCCGGTCGCCGGGCACGCGATCCAGCAGGACAGACAGCTGGGTGCGGTGATACCGGTACACCGGGACCATCGACCGGCCGTCCAGCCATTCCGCGTAGCGGGGAACGTGGTATCTCAGCGCGAAAATCGGATCGTGGAAGGTGTTGGCCGTCAACCGATGACACTCTTCGGGAAACCCGGCACGCAACGGATGGATGCGCTCGAACTCCGGCGCCAGCCGGTAGTACTCCGCGACGTAGGCCTCGCACTGCGCGATCAGGTCCTCCGGCGGATCACGCCGGGCGGGCGCCATCATTTCCCACAGTGCCGGCGCACGAAGCAGCGGGTGTCGCGCGAGCAAGTGCTGCAGGAAGGTGGTTCCCGTACGCAGGAGCCCGGTGATGACGACCGGCCGGATCCGTCTTCGTTCCAGCTCTGGTTTCTCCGCGAGCCGACGAGTCGTCTCGATACGCTCGACGAGCGAGCGCACAAGTGACCTCCTCGCTCTACTGTGTCCCACAGGACTCAGTCGTCCTTCTTCCTCGAGCGAACGCACGAGCCGTTGCAGCGCCGTCGAATGCGGAAGTTCGGCTTCGTCATCACCGGATACACGCCGTGCGGAATTCCCCAGCTCCACCGGATCCAATGATTCCTGCTTGACCGAGACGTCCTGGTTCGACTTCACGCGACCTCCCCGCTCACGGTACGAAGAAATGACGACAGCGCTCACCGGTGCGACTGTGACAATTCAGTCGACTATGCTGTTTCGGCCGACCGATGAGGATTCATCCTGGAACGGCCAGGCACTCGATCCACAATGGAAGGCGTGGACGAAATCACGCCTTCCATTGCCGCGCCATCCGGAACCCCCAGAAGATCCATTGCCTGCGAGTGTAGCAGACAACGGTGCTATTTCGTGAAATTCTGACACCATCACACCTTGAGCCGAACGAACAAGATCAATATGATGATTTCGTAGTCGCGGCATCCGATCACCATTGATTCTATTGCACTCAACCAAGGGCCACCATTCCGGATGACATCATGATCGCAATGAGTCATAATCACATCCTGGACGTATTGGCAAAAAGGTGAACACGGCAAGCGGGAGCCAGCGACAAGCACACTCGGCAATCGGATCTATTTCAGCCGCTCGCAAACGCGATGCCGATGACGGGAGTCCACCTTGACAAGGCACTCGCCACATTAAGAGCAAGCGACAGAAAGATGTCGGAGTCCAAGCCGTTGCCGCAACGGCGAGTACATCACAGCGACAGCTCTGAACTCATCGCCCGCGCAACTCGAGCGCGACCGCGCCGAGCACCAAGGCACCGCCGACGAAAGCACCTATCCACAGCGGTTCATCAAGCACGGTCGCGCCGATCGCGGCGCCGACAAGCGGCGTGATGTAGGCATAGGTACTGACCAGCGGCGCCGGCGCGCTTTCCAGCAGGCGTGTGTAAAGCATGAAACCGACAAGCGAATCGAAAACGAGGAGAAAGACCGCCGCGCAGGCCGACGTCCAGCTGATATCCGCCCAGCGACCCGGATCGAGCTGACCGAGCGCCAGCGCGACCAGCAACAACACCGTTCCACCGGCCAGCAATTGAACCGCGCTCGCGACGACTCGATCGAGCGGACGCTCGACATTGGCCGTCAGAAGACTGCCCGCCGCCCACAGGATCGGTGCGACACAGAACGCCGCCACCGCCAAGGGAGCGCCGCCGATGGCGCTGCCCGGCGCCGTCAGCACGACGATCACGATCCCGCCGAAGCCTGCCACGAGGCGGATCCAGGACGCGATCGTCGACCGGACCCCGGTCAAACCGCTGAGAAGCACCACCCACAGCGGGATCGCCGCGGCGAGGATCGCGCCGAGGCTGGCGGTCACCGCGGTGAGCGCCACGGTGGCGAGCCCCTGCCCGCCCACCAGCAACAGCACGCCGGCGATCGTCAGCGTCCGCACTTGCCGGCGCGTGGGCCGCGGACGCTTGCGTGCCACCCCGGCGAGCACGATCCCGGCCAGCAGGAAGACCAGCGCCGCTCCCCCGACCGGCGGGATCGTGTCGACCATCAGCTTCATCGCCGGAATCGCCGAACCCCAGCACGCGTAGAGCGCGAGCAGCAGAAGCACGGTGCGATCGGAAGGCACTACCGCCCTCCGATCGCCACCCGGACGCCGTGTCGTTCTGCCGGTGATCATCGTGGGATCCTCGCACTCTCTCGATCCACGTCGCTCGCCCGAGCGAGCGACGTCAGGTCATCTCCACCAGCAGGAGGGCATATTTCACGGACGGCTCTTCGTAGGATTCCATGATACGCATTCCCACGGCATCCAGCAGTTCGTCGAGTTCGTCTTCCTTGAACTTGTGCGAAGTGTCGACGGTGACCCGCTCGTCCGCCTTGATCACACCTCGCAGATTCAACTCGGGAAGAGTGAACGTGACGTCCACTTTCGGCCATATCTGCGCTTCCATACGGCAGGCCTCCGTGTTGTAGTTCAGCCTGCTCTGGAAGACGGACGGATCGAAGTCGCCACCGAAAAGCCGGTTCAGGCAGGCCAACCTGTTGGTCAGGAAGTGGTGCCACAGGTCGTGTCCTGGAGGATCGTTGTACGCGGTTTCGAGAGCCGACTGCGACTTGTCGAAATCGACGCCGACCATCAGGACGTCTCCACGGCTGCCTGCCGACCTTATTCCGGTCAGCAGTTCATGCCGCTTCTGTTCACTCATATTGCCGAGCGAACTGCCCATGAACATGAACAGCCGAGATGCTTCAGGCCGCTGCTCCACGACCTTCAAACCACTGTGGTAGTCGCCGGCCACCGGCCAGACCTCAAGGCCGTCGATGGAACCGGCGAGCCGGGCGGACGTCCTCATCAGCATTTCTTCCGAAACGTCGATCGGCACGTACCTCAGCGACTCGGGCGACAGGGAAGACATCCGGCGCAGCAGTAATTCGGATTTCGTGGCGGTACCACAACCCAGTTCGACTATCTCGTCTCGTTTCACGAGACCACAGATCGAGTCGATGTTGCCCGCCAACAACTCCCACTCGGTACGATACGGGTAATAGGTTTCCAGATCACAGATCCGCGCGTACAGGTCGGAACCCCGCTCGTCATACCCGTACACGGTGGGGATCACGCGGGGAGCTTCCGAAAGGCCCACTATAAGCTCTTGAATCTCGCTCGTGGCATCGTCGACGCGCACGTCGATCAGATCGTTCACCGCACCCATTCCGCCATCCAATACGTAGATTTTCAAGAACGGACAAGCTTTGTCGATCTCACCGGAGAGCAGTACGTGCCGGGCGGCATCGGGCACGACCAGCCCCACGTCAGCGGGGCGAGGCCAAGCCCGCGGCGGCGATATGCGCGTTTTCGACCGCTTGCCGTCCCGCCGCCGAGGCGGCTCGCGCCTGTTCGACCCAAAGCCGCATCGTGGCCAGGGCTTGTGCGGGCTCTCCCGCAAAGGGACCGTCGGTCACTTCGAGCGCGTCCGCCTCGGCTCGTCGCTCCAGTTCCCGGACAAGCACTTCGAGCATTCCGTCGATGGCGCCGAGCGTGTGCCCCAGAAGCCCCATTTCCTCGACGAGCATCACCGTGGCGACCCCGTTCGCCGGCAAAGCCGCGGCCCGGCGTGTCGCGGTGCGGGCCACCCTGAGCAGATCCCCGTGGTTGCACTGATCCAGAGACTCGGTGCGAAACGGCATAGTCACGGCTCGACCTGTCGCTTCACGGAGCATGAGCCCTGAAATCGGCAGGTACCCGACCTGTTCACCTCCCCACGACAGTATACTGTCATCGGTGACAACATGCTGTCAACGCGAAGACAGGTGACGTGACGGTGAGCGGAGCAGTGGAGGCGTACCGGCTGCTGATCGCCGACGTGTACGAACTGGCCGGGCTGAGCCGCAGGATCGGCGAGCGTGAGGCCGTCGGCGAAGGAACCACCGTGGCGCGCTGGCACGTCCTGAGCGTGGTGTCGGAGACTCCGTCCGCCGTGCCGGAGATCGCACGCCGGCTCGGACAGGTACGCCAGGGAGTGCAGCGCGTGGTCGACGACCTCGTCGAGTCGGGGCACCTGACTCGGCATCCGAACCCGGATAACCCCCGGTCGCCCAAGGTCGGCGTCACGCCGGCAGGTCACGCCCTGCTCGAGAAGCTCTGGGATGTCAGCGAACGCTCACGTCGACAGGTCACCTCGACCGCCGACCTCGACGAGTACACGCTCCAGGAGACGCGCAGCGTCCTGCGCCGGTTGACGCTTTCCCTGAAAGAACTCGAAAGCCGCCAGAACGATGGGCGGACCACCGGACAGCTGTGAGTCATGCCCATACGTCCCGGATGACAGCGTGTAGGCGACGAACCATTGAAGGCGGGCCAGGCATGCGCCTGGCCCGTTGAGTCGTGTCAATCCTTCAGCGCGAGAGCGATCGAGTCGGCGATCGGCGTGGTGGGCCTGCCGATCAGACGGCCGAGTTCGCCGTCCGTGCCCGCCAGTTCACCCATTTCGATGGCCAACTCCACCTCGGTCAAACTCGCGGCGAGCGGTGCGGGGAGCCCGGCGTTGCCGGTCAGGATCTCGGAGAAAGCCTCGGCCGGGACGGACTTGTAGGCGATTTCGCGGCCGGTCTGCCTGCTCAGCTCGGCCGCGAACTCGGCAAAACCCCATGCGGTGTCGCCACTGAGCTCGTAGGTCTTGTTCTCGTGGCCCTCTCCGATGAGCACGGCGACGGCGGCGGCCGCGTAGTCGGCCCGTGCGGCGGAGGCGACGCGTCCCTCACCGGCGGCCTGGGTGACGGTGAAGGTCTGGAGCACCGGGGCGAGCCGCTCGGTGTAGTTCTCGTTGTACCAGCCGTTACGCAGGAACACGTACGGCAGACCGGATTCGAGGATCGCGGCCTCGGTACCCCGGTGGTCGTCCGCGAGCGCGGCGGTCAGAGCTCCGGGCGCGCTGGTGTACGCGAACAGCGCCACGCCGGCCGCCCTCGCGGCGTCGAGGACGATCTTGTGCTGTTCGACGCGCCCCTTGTCGAACTCGTTGCCGGAAATGAGGAGCACCTTGTCCCCCACCGTGAACAGACCGTCGAAGGTCTCCGGCTCGTTGTAGTCGGCGATCACGATCCGTACCCCGCGGGCCGCGAGATCGGTGGCCTTCCCGTGGCTACGGGCGACGGCGGTGATCCGCTCGGCCGGGACCTTCTCCAGCAAGCCCTCGATGACGAAACGGCCGAGGCTTCCGGTTGCGCCGGTGACGACGATGCTCATGCTCGTACTTCTCCTTCTGGGTGGATGCGCCCAACCTTGAAGCCATGCTCACCATTTGGGAAGTACCCACCTTGGAGTAAGGTACTGGCATGGAGGTAACCGCGATGACGCTGGTGGACCGCGTCCGGCTCGCCGGCGGCGACACGATGTGCCCGCAGCGCCTGGTACTCGAACACGTCACCAGCCGCTGGGGCACACTCGTCCTGATAGCACTGCTGGATCGCCCGTACCGCTTCAACGAACTGCGACGGCAGATCGGCAAAGTCAGCGAAAAGATGCTCGCCCAGACACTCCAAACGCTGGAACGCGACGGACTGGTTCACCGCGACGCCAAACCGGTGATCCCGCCAAGGGTGGACTACTCCCTCACCGAACTCGGCAAGGAAGCCGCGGACCGGGTGAACGGCCTCGCTCACTGGACGGAACAACGGATGTCGGCCGTGCAGAAGGCGCGAGCGGAGTACGACGCCGCAAGACAGGAACTCGGCTGAGCGCGTCGCGGTGATTCGTCGAAGCCGCTCGGGCCTGCCGTCGCTATGGTGCGTGCATGACGGAGTTACCGGCCGGCTCGCTCTGGGATTCTCTGGTCCACGAACTACGGACGCCCGGCGATGAGGGATTCCGGGCGAGTGTCGCCGTGGTGAACGACCCGGCTTTCGCGGACTTGAGCGCCGAAGCGTTGAAAGCGAAGCAAACGACTGGTGCGATCGTTTCCTTCCTCGCGGACGAAATGACCATCAACCGTTCCGGGTGGTGTCCGCCGAGCTGCCGAATGTGGAGAACGACATCAACCTGGGGAACATGGCCTGGGAAGACTTCACGAGGTCGGTGAGCGCCGACGGCGTGTTCCGTGGATTCTGACGCGGTGGTGGCGATCCGGGCTCACGGACTTGACTGGTCGATCCGAGGACAGATCAGGCAGGCGTCCGGTTGATCGCGATCAAATGACTGCTCAGTCCGAGCAGCGTGGGTTCACTTTCGACGGCTCGGATCGCGTGGAGGATCACCTCGCGGTTCGCGGGTCGGTCCCACCGGTCGGCGAGCTCCGGCAGCCAGCCCGCGAGCCCCTCGACACCCACGACGTCGAGCACGTCCAGCCCCGCGTCGAGGCATTCTCGACGCAGTTCGCCGGGATGGTGGAAGTAGCTGGTGGTGAACCAATGGGGGTGCTCACCATCATTGCGATGCTGGCCGGAGGCCAAGTCGGTGTTCACAATCCGCTGGAACTCCGGATCGAAAAGGAAACCGCGGGCCAGGCCATCGAATAACGAGGCGAAGCGTGAGATCGCCGCGACGAAGATCCAGCCGCCTGCGCGAACCGCACGACGGGCTTCGCGCAAAGCCTTGAGACGATCGTCTCGTTCGGTGAGGTGATAGAGAGGGCCCAGCAGGAGCGCGGCGTCAAAACTTCCGTCCGGCACCGGCAGGCTGCGGGCATCCCCCTCGGACGCGGTCATCCCCGGTGTCCCGTCGGCCAGTTGCCGAGCAGCGGCGACATGTTCGGGGACGATGTCGAACAACGCCACCTGGTGGCCGTCCGCGGCGAGCCAGGCGGCGTGCACTCCGGTGGCTCCGCCGATATCGAGCACACGCTGGGGGCCGGCGGGCAGATGCCGGCGAATGATTTCCTGGGTCCGCACGAACTCCAGACGGCCGGAGGCCCCGGTGAGTCGCGCTCCCTCGTCGGTCGACCGATAATGCTCGACGATCTCGTGCGGTAGCTGCGTCACCGCACGAATACTACGGTCGCCCACCGATCGATGCACCGCAATTTCAGGCAGGTGCGGACCGATGATGGCATGCGGCGGATTACCGGCGTGCGGCCCAGACGGCGCGTTCGGTGCGCACCATCAAATCATCGCGTCGCAAGATGCCGTCCGTGTCGAGTAGCCGGTCGAGCGCCGCGAGATCCTCTGGGGAAAGCGTTTCGGCGACGACGCCGCGGACGCGCCGCAGGACTCCGAGCGCGTAACGGCCGATCGCGTCACTGCGGGAGCCTTCGACGTTCACCGTGATGGTGCGCTCGCCCTCGACCGTGAATCCGGCGGCGGTCAGCATCGGGCCCCAGTCGGCGCCGCGGTGGGGCATGTGCCCTGAGTGGAGGCGGTCGACCGCGGCGTGGACGCGCTCCTCCAGGCCTGGCGCGTCCTCGGGAGCGTCTTCGGGCAGGAACCGGGGTTGGCCCGCCAGTTCGACGACAGCGAACAGGCCGTCGGGGGCGAGCGCGTCATGGACGGCTCGCAGCGCGCGGCCGGGGTTGGCCATGTGGTGCATGGAGGCCGAAGCCCACACCAGGTCCGGTGTGCCGAGCTCGGGCCAGGTGGCGTCGTCGAGATCCGCCTGCACGGTGCGCACGCGCTCTTCGATGCCCCGTGCGCACGCCTTCGTGAGGACACGCTGGAGGTACTCGACGGAAGCGTCGACGGCGGTGACGTGCGCGTCGGGGAAGCGATCGATGAGGGCGAAGGTGCCCGCGCCCGTGCCGCAGCCCAGATCCACGATCTGCCGCGGCGGCGTCTTCAGCGGCAGCCACGCGGTGATGGCGGCCGTGTGCTCGGCGAGCACCTCGGCATCCAGGTCGAGGATCTCCGCCAGCCCCTCGGCGTCGTTCTGGTGATGGCCTGCGTGATGGACTCGGTTCATGACCTCACGGTAGTGCGACTATGCGCCTGCGGCACTGTTTATCCCGGTTTACGCAAGACGAAGGCCTCTGGAGCTGCCCGAGGCGCAAGACATCGTCATCCGTGGTCGCCGCCCGAGCCGTTCTCCTGCTGATGACCGCGGCGCGCGTCGCGGTCGTAGATGCCCAGGACGTCGCAGGGACCGCCCTCGGCGCCGATCGCGTGCGGCATCATCGTGGGGAACTCGGCGGCCTGGTTGGTCTCGACGCGGATCCGGCGGTGGCCGAGCATGAGAACCGCGGTGCCGGACAGGACGACGAGCCATTCGCGTCCCGGATGCGCGCGCATGCGCGCCGGATTGTCGGGCGGCGGCTCGGTCATGCGGTGGCGCACCACGGTCATACCGGGGTCGGCCTTGATGGTCCAGCGCATCCGGCCGTGGGGACCGTCGATCGACGGACTGGTGACCACGTCGTCGGTCGCGGTCTCCACGAGCTGGTCCAGCGTGGTGTCCAGGGCGCGGGCGAGCGTCACCAGCTGGTCCAGCGCGAGCCGCCGCTGCCCGTTCTCGATACGGCTCAGTGACGACTGACTGAGGTGTGCGCGAGCGGCCAATTCCTCCAGGGACCAGCCCTGCGCTACTCGCAGAGCGCGGATGCGTTTGCGCACGAGGCTGTCCAGATCGCCATCTTCTTGCGTCATGAGCAAGATTGTATGCCCTGGCCGCAAGGGGCGGTTAGCTTCGGTTTCGACTCGACCTGCCGTCCGAAGGGAATCCATGAGTACGAACCAGCTCGCCCCCGCCGCACAAGCCGACGGCGGGGCGGCACCGGACGCGCGCCGGCTCCGCGCGATCCTGATCGCCGTCTCGATCGCGCTGATGGCGGTCATCGCCTCGGTGTCCGGACTGAACGTCGCGCAAACCCACCTTGCCGTGGAGTTCGGCGCCTCGCAGAACACGATCCTCTGGATCATCAACAGCTACACGCTCGCGCTCGCCGCGCTGCTGCTTCCGCTCGGCGCCGTCAGCGACCGGCTCGGCCGCAAGCCCATGCTGATCACCGGACTCGGCGTCTTCGGCGCGGCCACCGTGATCGCGGGCCTTGCTCCGTCGGCGGAGGTCATGCTCGCCGCGCGGGTGACCAGCGGCGTCGGCGCCGCGATGATCATGCCCATCACACTGGCCGTCATCACCTCCACCTTCCCCGACGACCAGCGGGGCAAGGCGATCGGTGTCTGGACCGGTGTCGCCGGAGGTGGCGGAATCCTGGGCATGTTCCTGTCCGCGCTTCTGGTCGACATCGCCGACTGGCGCTGGCTGTTCGTCCTGCCCGCCGTCCTGACGGTCGCGGCACTGGCCACGACACTGACCTCGGTCCCCAACTCCCGCGAGATCTCGGCTCATCGCTTCGACACCGTCGGCGCGCTCGTCTCCGCCGTCGCCGTGGCCGGTCTCATCTTCGTGCTGCAGGAAGGTCCGGAACGTGGCTGGGCCTCCCCCGCGACCTTGATCAGCCTCGCCGTGGGGGTCGTCGCCGCGATCGGCTTCGTGGCCTGGGAACTGCACCGCCGCGACGCTTCACTCCTGGACGTGCGCCTGTTCCGTGAGCGCGGCCTGGCAGGCGGCTCGATCACGCTCCTGGTGGTGTTCGGTGTCCAAGCGGGGATCGCCGTGGTGCTGTTCCCGTTCTTCCAGGCGGTACTCGGCTGGTCGGGCCTGCTGTCCACGGCGGCACTGATGCCGATGGCCGTCGCGATGATGATGACCTCCGGGCTGGCTCCCAAGCTCGTCGCGCGGACCGGCACCCGTACGACCATGGCCGCGGGGATCGCGCTGGCGGGCGCCGGACTGGTGTCGATGGCCCTGCTCGTCTCCGTCGACGGTGGCTACTCGACGATCCTGCCCGGCATGATCGCCATGGGTATCGGCATGGGCCTTTCGATGGCGCCGTCCACCGAGGCCATCACCGCATCCCTGCCTCGCGCGAAGCAGGGCGTCGCCTCCGCCCTGAACGACGTCACCCGCGAGTTCGGCACCGCCCTCGGCGTCGCCATGCTCGGAGCGCTGGTGGCCAACGGCTACCGCGGCGCGATCGACGGCCGGTTGGCGGGCATTCCCCAGGGACCCGCGGACAGCGCCCGTGAGGGCGTCGCCAACGCCGTCGCGGCGGCGGAGCAAGCCGGTCCGCACGCGCAGGACCTGATCCACGCCGCCCAGATGTCCTTTGTGGACGGATGGCAGCAGGCCATGTGGGCGGGCGCCGCCGTGATGGGCGTGCTGTTCGTCTACGTCGCAATCCGCGGCCCGCGGAGACTGTCATGAAATCCTAATACCGTGTCGGGCACGCTGTCCGCAGACAGCACAAGCACGCCACGGGGGGACATCCGATGCTCTTCCAGCTCCTCGGACCGATCGAGGTCACCGTACCCGGACAGCCGCCACTCGCGATCAAACCGGGTAAGCCGACCACCGTGCTGACCGCGCTGCTGCTCGACCGCGGCAAGTGGGTCAGCGTGGACCGGCTGATCGACGCGGCCTGGCACGGCCGGGCCGCGCCGGCGTCGGCCGCGGGCAACCTGAAGTCCTACATCTGCGGGTTGCGCCGCGCGCTGGCGCCGGCGGCGGACAGGACACGTATCGAGAGCAGGCCCGGCGCGTACCGGATCGTCGTCGACCGCGAGGACACCGACATCGACCACGTCGGCCGCACCTTCGCCGAGGGCCGCGAGGCACTCCGCGAAGGAGATCACGAGCGGGCGGCCAAGCTGCTCACCGATGCGCTGGACTTGTGGCGCGGCACGCCGTTCGAGGGACTGCGGACCCCGGACGCCCTCGCCGAGGTCGCCCGGCTGGACCGTCTGCGCACGCGGATCCGCGAAGACCTGGCCGAAGCCGACCACGCGCTCGGCAGGCACCTCGACGCGGTCTCGCTCCTGCACGGTCTGATCGACGAAGATCCGCTTCGCGAGCACGCTTGGGCGAGGCTGGTGATGGTGCTGAACGAAATCGGCCAGCGCAGCGAGGCGCTTGCCGCGTTCCGCCGCGCCCGCGCGATCATCGTGCGGGAACTCGGGGTCGAACCGGGCGCCGCCCTCACCACCGCGCACCAGACCGCGTTGCGGGGCTATGCCACCGGATGTCGTCAGGCCGCCTGACATCGGCTCGTGAGCGGCGATTCGGGTCCGATCCCGAATCGCCGCTCTCGAGTTCGCCGCTATTTGACCGTGACCGTGGCGCTCGACCAGGACGAACCGTCCGGGCTGGACGTGGTGACCGTGCGGGTCTGGCCCGGCTTCAGGCCCTTGCTGTCCACCGAGACGTGCCCGGTACCCGTTCCCTTTCCGGGCGCGGGCTTGGTCTGCTTCCCCTTCTCCTTGCTGTGCTTGTGCTTCTCGGACTTGAGCTTCTTCAGCTCCTTCTTCGCCTTGTCCAGTTCGCTCTTGGCCTTCTTGACCTCGTCCCCCGCCTTGTCGACGAGCTTCTTGGCCGTGTCCAGCGAGCCGGTGGCCTTGGCGACCGACTCGACGATCTTCTTCTTCGAACTTTCCGGCACGACGGGAGCTGGCTTCTCGACCACGATCACCCTCGGCCGGGGCTGGACGCGGCTTTCCTTGCTGACGGCCGCCTTGACCACCGGGTGCCGCGTCTTCTGGCGTTCCACCTTCTTCACCGTCACCGCGGCGGGCTTGATCTTGGCCACCTTCTTGACCGGCACCGGTTTCGCGGCCGGAGCCGCGGGGACCGCGGCGGGCGGCGCGACCTGCTGGACGAGCGGGTTGACGGGGGCGGCAGGCTGCTGCGGGGCGACGGCCGGTTTCGGCGCGGCGGCCGCCGCGGGGGCGGGGGTGGCCGACGCGGTCGCTTCGTCCGTCCCGTCGAAGGCGCCGAAGGTCCACGCGCCGACGGCGGCGGTCGTCAGGCCCGCGACGCCGAGCACGCCTACACGTTTGATGTCCATGGGATACCTCGATTTCCTGTTGCCCACCGTGACGTTCACGGCCGGGGTTCGTCTTCGTGACGGCGTTCGTAGAACTCTTCCGCCAGTGAGCGGCCCATCAGGCCGCCGAAGATCCCGGCGGCCACCCCGACGGCGATGCCGACGGGCGTCGCGATGACCAGCCCGGTGGTCACCCCGAAGACCAGTGAAGCGGTCCCGCCGCCGAATCCGGTGACGGCGCTCTTGCTGAGCGGCTTTTCTTCGTGCTCCAGGTAGTAGTCGTACTCGACCTGTTCGTCGTCTTCCGTGTCCGGAATGGACGGTCGCTGGTTCAGCCACGCTTCTTCCGGGATCACCAGATACCGGGGTTGCGGGACGACGGGGTCACGCGGGACGGAGAACTTCCGGAAGGCCGCCCACAGGGACAATGCCGGTCGTTCGGCGAGGGTCGTGGCCATGGCGCTCAGTCCCGATCGCCGGTCATGATCTTGATCGGCTTGTCGTGATCCTTCAGCTTCTTGACGCTCTCCCGGAGCTTCTTCAGATCGCCTTTGGCCTTTTTCAGGTCGTCCTTGGCCTTGTCCAGCACCTTGCTCGCGCGCTCCACCGCTTCGTTCGCGGTGTCGACGGCCTTGGCCTTGTCCTTCAGTTGCTCGCGGATCGTGCGCGGAGCCGTCTCGGCGACCGCCGCGCGAACGACGAACTTCTTCTCCGGGAGAACACTCGACAGTTTCGGCGCGGCCGCCTTCAGCACGCGCGGTTTGACGACCGCCGCCTTCTTCACCACCGGCACCGGGCTGGCCACCTTCTTGACCGTCTGCGCGGTCTTCACCGTCCGCTGCACCGGAACGGCCTGTTTGACGACCGGCGCCACGGGTGCCTTGGCAGGCACGACAGGGTTCACCGCCGGCGGCGGGGCCACCTTTCGCGGCGCGACCGGTTCGGTCCGCGGCTCGGGTTTCGGCTGGGGCGCCACCTGTTTCGGCGGGGCCGGAGCAGGCGCCGTCGCCTGGACCTGCTGCGGTTTGGCCGCCTGCGCGGTGTCCTGTACCGGTTTTTCGTCGGGCCGGTCGTCGACCATCGCGTTCGCGGTGGTGGCGCCGATGGCCGCGGTGGCGAGACCGGCGACGCCGTAGACGGCCGCCCGCCGGAGATTGTTCTTCTGCTTCATACGTCCCACCTCGCTGTTCCGTGGCGTCGCTGCTGAGAAGCAGCGTGGCGCGCGACGGTTCAATGCCGGTACATCGGCGGTTCATCCGCACTCCCGTGATCGCGCTCTCCGGACTACTCTGCGGTCATGCGACCGGAGGACGGGGAAGCGCTCGGAAGCGGATCGGCAGGTGCCGTCTTCGCCGTGCCGACGGACGAAGGCGACTTCGCGTTCAAGGTTTTCCCCGGCAGGCTGTACCAGCGCACCCGCCTCGGCCTGGAACGCGAACTGGAGCGGCTTTCCGCGCTGGACGGCCAGGTTCTGGTACCCGACACCATCGAGGAACTGCCCGACGGGCGGTGCGCGCTCCGCAGCGAACTCTGCGTCCGATCACTGCTCGATCTGGTCGAGAGCGCCGGCCCGCTGTCGGTCGCGGACACGCTCGTCCTCGGCTCCGCGATCGCGTCGACGCTCGCGAGGGCGCACGAAGCCGGGATCTTCCATGGCAGGGTCACCCCCGCCAACGTGCTGTTCCGCGCGTCGGGTGAACCCGTGATCAACGACTTCGAACGCACCCTGCGCCCGGTGTTCGTCCGCGATCCGGACCACGGGAGCGACTTCCTCGACCCGGAAGGACCCCACGGCGAGAGCGCGGACCTCTATGGGATCGGTGCCGTGCTCCATTTCGCGCTGACCGGACTGCCGCCCGGGCCGGACCGGCCGGAACTGCACCGCGTGGACGCGCCGATCGACCTCCTCGCCCTCACCGAGAACCTCCTCGCCGAAGACCCCGGTTCCCGTCCGGCCGGCGCGGCCGTGGTCGAGGAGATCCTCGCCACACTGGTCCCCGAACAGTCCACTGTGGACGAGGAAGTGCCCGTCTTGGTGTCACAGGGGATCCAGGGATTCCCGCTCGTGACCATCGCGCCGGAACCGGCGTCGACACCCGCGCCCCGCAAGAGGTCCGCCTGGCCCGCGCTCACCATCGGCGCGGCCACCGTGCTCGCGGCCGCTGCCTGGTTCCTCCTCTCCGGTTCGACGGAACCACCGCCGCGGGCCCTGGCACAACCGAGCCCGGCGATGACGAGCACAAGCCCGAAACCGGCGCCGCGGGTGGAGCTGGACGCACCGATCGACCACGGCTCGATGGTCGAGCTGAACTGGCGGGCACCGGAGGGGTTCGACTCGGCCGTCGTCGTCGCGGACGGCACCGGTGAAGCCAAGACCACGATCGTCCGGCGGCAGCGGACGATGAAGGTCCCCGTCGACCCTGGCCGGAAGTACTGTTTCCTGATCCAGATCACCGACGGCGGCGGGGTACAGGAGAGCGAACCTCGTTCGATCCGCGGCGCGGTCTGCCGGGGCTATTGAGGGGTAGGTCAACCGTGTCGGGTCGGCGGTGGGTGAAGGCTCCCTTCGTCGCGTCTGATGCGGTGATGGGAGCCTTCGTCCCGGCCACTCGCCCGTGCGGACCACCTCGCCGCCGGCGTCCGTGTCGCGGAAGCCACTTTCGCGGCGCCTGATGTCCCGAAAGTGGCTTTCGCGACGCGTTCGACAGGCGGAAGGTCCGTGAAGGTCTCGACGGCCCTGTTGTACCGTGGACGGGTCCGCGGTGGAGAGGGGATCCGGCCGTCGTATGAGCAGCGTTTCCGCCACCGTCGTGCCCGGCCCCGGCGATACGGTGCTCAAGGTGTACCCGGGTTCGCTGGACCGGGAGACCCGGGCGGCGCTGGTACGGGAACAGGCCGCGCTCTCCGGTATCGCGTCGATCCTCCCGGTCGAGGAAATCGGCAAGCTCGCCGACGGCCGGACGGCGCTGCGAATGCCCCGCTGTGCCCGGTCCTTCGCCACCTTGGCCGAACCCCTGCCGGTCCGGGACGCGCTGATCATCGGCGAAACGGTCGCGCGGGCGCTGTCCGCCGCGCACCGGGCGGGCGTGGTGCACGGTTCGGTGTCGCCGGGGAACGTCTTGATCCGGCGCACCGGCGAACCCGTCGTCGCCGACTTCGGCGTGGCGCTCAGGCGGCGGTTCCCCCGTGACCCGCTGCACGGCCTCGAGTTCGCCGCCCCGGAGACCGTGCGCGACCAGACCATGGACGAGCGGGCCGACCGTTACGGTCTCGGCGCCGTCCTGTACCTCGCGCTGACCGGCGAACCTCCACACAGGACGGTCGTCGGCGAGCAACCCGGCGCCCGCATCCACCGCGTGCTCAACGAGCCCGTCGCGCCTCTCACCCGGCCGGACGTCCCGGACGAGCTCGTGACGCTCATCGGCGAACTGCTGGCCAAAGATCCGGAGAGCCGTCCGGAAGACCCGGAAGCCCGGCTGAAGCATCTGCACCGGACACTCACCGCGACTCAAGCCGGTATCCCGCTCGACCTGCCCGCGGAACCGATCCTCGTTCTGGAGCCGTCCCGCCCGGAGCAGCCACCGCCGGAAACCGCGGCGTCGAAGCGGAAGTACGTCGTCGCGGCCGCGGTCCTGGCCGGGATCTGCGGGGCCGTCGCCGTACCGTCGCTCCTGTCCGGCAGCCGGGAGGCCCCGCCCGCGCCGTCGGCCACGGCCGCTCCCCCGTCGAGCGGGGTCGGGATCCACCTGGCCCCGCCCGTCGACCACGGAACCTACGTCGACCTGTCGTGGACGTCGAACGCGGAACTGGACTTCGCGATCATCCTTGCCGAGGAAGGGCGGGCGGAGCCGCAGGTGCTCCTGACACAGCGGTCCAAGCAGCGCCGGGTCGACGTCCGGCCAGGTCTGCGGTACTGCTTCCAGATCCAGGGCAGCAGCCCGCAGGGCACCTACGAGAGCGAGTTCCAGCCGCTTCGCGGCGCCGTCTGCAAGCCGTGAGGCGAGGTGCTGTGTCGCGGTCGGCCGTTGGCGTCCGTACTGCCGCGCGGACGCTCCGTCGAGGGGTTGCGAAAGCCACTTTCGCAACCCTCAACGTTGCGAAAGTGGCTTTCGCAACGTGGCCTCTTTCTCTCCCCCCGCGGTTTCGCGTGACTGGACGGACGACACGCGTGATGGAATGGACGACTCGTGTGACTGGGCGGACGACTCGCGACGGAGACCGGCCGTGCGTGTGTCGTCCGCCGGATCACGCGTGTCGTCCGTCCAGTCACGCGTGTCGTCCGTCCAGTCACGCGAGTCGTCCTCCCGATCACGTCTTTACGGCCGCTCAAGCCGCGCGTGGCGGGAACAGGACGCGGACGTTGACCGCCGCCCGCAGCCTCGCCACCCAGGACCGGCGCCGGAGTCCTTTTCGGACGGTCTTCACCGCGGCCCACGCCTCATGGGCGACATCCGGAGCCGTCCCGGACCACAGCGCGGCGTCGACGGATCTCGCCAGCGAATGCAGTCCGTCCACTGTGGACTGATCACCGAAGACACCAGCGGTGGCGGCCAGATCCCGCACGGTCATCCCGGCGGTCACCCGGAGACCGTGCGCCCGCAGCCGGTCCCTGGCTTCGGCCCAGGCACCGATCACCGCCGCCCGGCCTTCCTTGCGACGTCGCCGCCAAGCGCGGAACGCGGTCACCCCGGGAACGCCCGCGCCCCAGAGCACCAGCAGGATCAGGAGCCCGGCGGCGGCGACGATCGCCGCTGTCCGCCAGTCCCCCGCGCCCGACGCGGTGTCCTCTTCGGACTCTCCGGGCGGAAGCGGTGGATTCTCCAGTTTCTGCACCGGCGGCAGCTGGGTCCGCACCTCCGCCACGGCGGCGGCGATCCCCTTCGCGGCCGCGGATCCGCTCTGCTCGGCGGCGCCGGACGGGTCGAGGGGGACCCAGCCCACCTTGGCCACCGCGACCTCCGGCCACGCGATGATGTCGGCGTTGCGGACCACGTGCGTGCCGTCGGCTTCGGCCCGTTCCGGCGCGCGGAAGCCGACGACGAGCCGGGCCGGGATTCCCTTCAGCCGGGCCAGCACCACGTACGCGGCGGCGAACTGCTCGCTCGTGCCCCGTTTGTCACCCTCGATCAGGAACCGGCGCAGCTGCGGCCAGCCGTGTCCGGTCGGCAGGTCGTCGCCCGTGGCGAGCCGGTAGTTTCCGGCGAGGTACCGCTCCAGCGCGACAGCGGTCTGGAACGACGGCCGCAGGTCGGGCGGCAGCGCGCGGTCGGCGAGATCGCCGATCTCCTCGGGCACCGTGCCGAGACCGCCGAGACCGCCCGGAAGCGCGGGATCCATCCCGGCCCCGATCAGATCGTCCGGGCCGACCTGGGGCTCCCACCAGCCGAGGGTGTAGCGGGAGCGCGGCGGCAGCTGGGTGGCGACAAGGGTTCCGCGTGTCTCGTCGACAAGCGCGTCGACGCCGGCGACCGACGCGGGCGACGTCTGGCCGGGGAGCCACGGTCCGGACGGGGCCGTCATCTCGATCGTGGCCTGGCGCCTGGCCACCGGGACCTCTTCTCCCGTACGGGGCGGGATTTCCGCGCCCAGGCGGCGGAAACCTCCACCGGGCAGCCAGTTCGAGCCGTCGAACTCGTCCAGGACGGCCAGCGGCCAGCGCCGGGACGCCGGGGTGTCCCCGGTGTAGCGGAACACCTGCGGCGACGGATTCTTGGTCCGGTACGCGATCTCGGACAGCGGGCTCGTGACGGACTCTTCGGCGAGCGGGACGGATTCGTTGTCCTTCAAGGAGTACGCGGGGCGGGCGAGCGGATCGGCCACGGTCAGCACCAGCGCGCCGACGACGCCGAGCACCACGGCGGGCGCGACCAGTTTCAGCAGCCGGGGCAACGCGGTCCCTCTGCCGTCGACCAGCAACAGTCCGGCGATGACCGCGTAGCCGATCCCCGTGGCCACCGCGGCGACGCCGGTCACCGCGACGTAGGCCTGGCTCAGCACCAGGACGAGCAGTCCCGGCACCAACGCGAGCAGCGGCCGTCGCAGCCGGTGCAGTAGTTCGATCCCCAGTACGGCGGCGACCAGCACGGCCAGCGGCACGAACGAGACCAGTTCCGGATCGGGCCGGGCGGGCCAGGTCGTCCGCAGGGTCAGCTGCCAGCCGTCGACGGCCCCGTCGGCGAGTACCGCGAACGTCTCCCCCGTCGGGATCCCGGCCGCGGTCGTTCCCGGCAGCACCGTCTCGATCACCGCGAGGAGGCCGGCCACCACCGCGATCACCGGCCGCCACGGCACCGTTTTCGGGAACCGTCTGCCGAGTTCGGTGACGCCGTAGGTCACCAGTACCACCGCGCCGATCGACGGGAGCAGCGCGGCGACGCCGAAGACCGGCGCGAACAGCAGTCCTCCGATCGCCGCCGCCGCGAGCACGGCGACGTCCGCGATCCGCGAGGTCACGACACCAGCTCGTTCCACCGGTTCACCGCCTCGGCCGCGTCCGCCGCACTGACCCTCCGGGCGCGGGGAACGCCCTCGACACCGTGCACGCCGAGCCCGTCCATCCCGAGCCCGTGCGTGCCCACCCCGAGCACGTACACCGACGAGAAATGCGGCCGGACGACCGCGAGCCCGCGCAGCTCCGGGCCTGCCCTGCCGGTCACGACGACCAGGCAGCCACCACGGACCCCCTTGCGCGACAACGAAACCGGAATCATCGGCCGGTCCGCGGCGGGGTCCTGGCCGACCTCGCACAGCACGTCCAACAGCCGCCTCGCCGCCTGCGCGCCGCCGAAGGTCGTCAGATCCTCGCCGGTCGAGGTGAGCAGACGGCAGCGGTGCCCGGCCATCGCCGCCGCGTTCACCAGTGACGCCGCCAGTTCGGCGGCCTCCTCGAATTCGTTCTCCGACAACACTTTCGCCCGGGTGTCGAGCAGCAGCGTGAACCGGGGATGGTCGGGATCGACGTAGTCCCTGACCATCAGCTGCCCGGTCCTGGCCGTGGCCTTCCAGTGCAGGTGACGGACCTCGTCCCCGACCACGTACTCGCGCACGTCCCGCAGGTCCGCCGAACCGTGCAGCGAATCGTCGGTCGTCGGCCCGTCGTGGTGGTGGCGGGGATGCCCGGTCGCGAGCGCGCGCACGGGATGCAGTTTCGGGTAGACCCACAGCGTCGCGGTGTCACCGGCGGGCAGCGGGCGCCGGACGAGGCCGAGCGGGTCGGCACGCTCCAGGATCAGCGGACCGACTGTGAACCGCCCGCGCCGCCTTGTCGGCAGTTCGTAGTGGTACGTCGCTTCGCCGCCCGGTGGCAACGGGCGGACCGTGACAGCCAGTTCGGCGCCGTGTTCCCCGTGCTCCCGCGCCGTGAACCCGGCCTGCCGCCGCGTTCCGGGGTTCCCGACCAGCAGCCGGGCCATCGCCGGGCGCCCGCGTTCGACGCGGTCCGGGAACACGTCGCGCCGCACCGCGACCCGCGGGCGCCGCACCGCCAGCGCCACCCCGGCGAGCAACGCGCCCATCGCGGCGCCCGCGAGCACGCGCAGCAGTGGGTACCCGGCCAGTTCACCCGCGCCGTACAGCAGCACGGCGGCGACCAGCAGTCCGGTACCGCGTCCCGTGAGCCGCATCCGGCTCAGACCGCGTTTATCGCGGGCGCCGGCGTCGCCGCCAGTGCCTCGTCGACGACGTCGGCCGCGGACCGCTGGTTGAGCTCGGCGTCGGAAGTGAGCACCAGACGATGGGCCAGCACCGGTTTCGCGATGGCCTTGATGTCGTCCGGGGTCACGTAATTGCGGCCATCGGTG
Organism: Amycolatopsis sp. NPDC057786; assembly: GCF_042797905.1. Taxonomy (NCBI): domain Bacteria; kingdom Bacillati; phylum Actinomycetota; class Actinomycetes; order Pseudonocardiales; family Pseudonocardiaceae; genus Amycolatopsis; species Amycolatopsis sp. NPDC057786. Next base: position 8,126 of record NZ_JBHVKW010000019.1, on the reverse strand, counting down.
GCCGCGATCCCTTGCGCCGCACGGACGAGGGCGATGCTCCCGCGCGGGCTCGCGCCGTAACGGACCGCCGCGTGTTCCCGGGTCGCCGCGGCCAGCCGTACCGCGTACGAACAGATCGCGGGGTCCAAGTAGGCGTCCCGCACCTGGTCGATGGCACGGCGCAGGGTCGCCAGGTCGACGACCGGGCCCAGCTCATCCGGGCTGACCCGCGCGCAGTCGCTCATGAGCACCCGCACCTCGGAGTCGTGATCGGGGTAGCCGACGGAGATCCGCATCATGAACCGGTCGAGCTGCGCCTCGGGCAGCCGATAGGTGCCCTCCATCTCGATCGGGTTCTGCGTGGCGACCACCAGGAACGGATGCGGAACGTCGTGCGGCACCGAATCGACCGTCGCCCGGCGCTCCGACATCACCTCGAGCAACGCGGACTGGGTCTTCGGCGTACCGCGGTTGATCTCGTCCGCGAGGACGATGTTCGCGAAGATCCCGCCGGGGTGGAACTCGAACTTCTCGTTGTTCTGGTGGTAGACCATCACTCCGGTCACGTCACCGGGCAGCAGGTCCGGGGTGAACTGGATCCGGTTCCAGCTTCCGCCGATGCTCCGGGCGAGACACCGGGCCAGTGTCGTCTTCCCCAGGCCGGGAACGTCTTCGATCAGCAGATGGCCTTCGGACAGCAAAGCCGCGATCGCGAGCCGGACGACTTCCGGTTTGCCGCGCAGCACGCGCTGCACGTTCTCGGCGACCGCCTGGTAGACCGCGGTCGCGGACGGCTGGTTCATCGTGCCCCCTGTTTCGTGCCCGTCATTTCCAGGTGATCGTCTTCGCGATCGGGTCGTAGGAGTTGGGATACAGCGTCACGGTGACCCGGTCACCCTTGGCGCCGGGATAGCGGACGAGATCCGTGCCGGTGTTGTGCTGGCCGGTGAGCTTGATCGAGAACTCCTCGCTCCAGCCGGGGCCGGAGACGACGACGCGGAGCGTGGCGTTCCAGTTCGAGCTCTCGGTGATCGTCCTGGCGACCAGCCGCACCATCCCGTTCCGCTGGGTCACCTCGATGTCCGGCCGTCCCTTGGGAATCGTCGGGTCGTCCCCCGCCGGGCCGTTGCCCGCGGCGCTCATCGCCTCGACGTAGAACCGCAGTTCGGTGCCCACCAACAGGAAATCGGCCACGTACTGCCGCGCCGACGCCGCCACGGTCGCCTCGCCGCAGTCCGGTGGGTCGTGCGGTTGATTCGGGCCTTCGCTGTCCGGGCACCAGTAGATCCGGTAGCCGGTGATCGGCGAGCCGTTCGCCGTCGCGGGTGTCCAGGTGATGAGCGCGCCGCCGTTGCCCTGCGGTTGCGCGGCGACGTTCCCGGGGGCGCTCGGCGGCTTGGGGACCGCCGGGGTCACCGGGGCGGAACTGGCGCCGGGACCCGTTCCCGCGCGGTTGATCGCGGCCACGGTGAAGACGTACGAGGCACCGTTGGTCAGCCCGGTGATCGACGCTGTCCGTGCGCCACCGCCGACCGTCCGCTCGCCGCCGGACCACGTCACCCGGTAGCCAGTCACGGCGGCGCCGTTCGCGGCCGCGGCGTTCCATCGCACGGTCGCGGAGGCGTTGCCCGGCGTGGCCGTCACCGACCGCGGCGCACCCGGCGGGCTCGCCGCGACGGGCGGTGGTTTCTTGGTCGGCTGCGGCGCCACGGGCCGGTCCGGCTTCCCGGTCGGCGCGGGCGGCGGCTGGGGCTGCGTGACGGGTCCCCGCGTGTCCGGCGGGTTCTGGGGCGGCGGAGCCACCGGTTTCGGGTCCTGCGCGGGATCGGGGGCGCCGGTCACCGGGACCTCGTTCACCGCGCCGTCGTGCTCCACCACCAGCACGTGGGCACCGTCGACCCCGTCGACGTAGACCCTGGAGTCCTGGCCGCGCACCGGGGGCTTGCCGCCCTCGCCGGGGATCGGTTTCTTGTCCCGCTCCCGGCCGTCACGGTCGAAGGTCCGCACCGTCTTTCTGGTGCGGTCGACCACCGCGACGGCGGTCCGCGAGGCGGCGACGCCCGCGTAATCACCCGGCGGAAGCCCGACGGTCACCGGAGGGGTCTTCTGCGGCGCGGCGTCCACCAGATGCAGTCGCGCCCCCTGCGGATCGAGGATCGCCACCCTGCCCTCGACGTCGTTCGACGCCGCGACCGCGGTCTCCGGAACCTCGACGCCGAGCTTCACCGGATCGCCGAGGCCGGTGACGGCGACCGTCCGCGCGGTGTCGTCGGTGGTGTCCACGAACATCGCGGTGTCGCCGACGACGGTGAGAGAACCCTTGTGTCCCTGGGGAACCACGAACGGGCAGGACAGCCGCTCCGAACCGGGAGCCAGTTCGCACAGCAGCCCGGTGTCGAGGCGGTGCAGCCAAAGCCGTCCGTCCGGGGTCGCGACCGGAGTCCCGAGCGGTCCCCCGGCCTTGACGGTGACGGCGCGGTCGCCGAAGCGGCTCACCGTCCCGGCTTCGCGATAGACGGCGTATGGCCCGCCTCGGACCTCGAGGGTCACCGGACGTTCGGGAGCGGGCGCGGGATGGCTGCCTTCGACCGACAAGGTCGATTTACCGAATTCGACGGTCTTCTTCCCCGGGCTGAGGATGTACCCCTGCGTCGGGCCCTGCACGACCTGGCTGTCCGCGCCGGCGCCCGGGACGCTCACTTCGGCGTCCGCCCGTTTGCCCGCCCCGTCGATGTGGAACGCCTTGCCGAGCACGGAGTTGTAGATCCAGTGCCCCGTCGCCACCACGTCCAGCCCTGGCAGCGGTTTCGACGCACCGCCCACGGCGATGCCGACCACCGCGACACAGCACGCGACGATCAACGCGATCGGAGCCCTTGCCCGCCAGCGCGCCCCGGCGGTCCCCTTACCTGCACGGATCACATCCGGCAGCGTAACGCGTTCGTTCGGTGTCATGACCTGCTCACCGGTCCCCCATGGGCAGGGCGAGCTCGAAGATCGCCCCGCCCTCGTCACGGTTGTAGATACGCAGCGTGCCGCCGTGGATGTCGGCGACCCATTTGACGACGGCGAGACCGATCCCGGTCGATCCGCCACCACTGACGAAGCGTTCGAACAGTTCCGCCGCCCCGTCCGGATCGACACCGGGACCGCGGTCGGCGATGATCACCCTGCCGTCGAGCACGGTGACCTGGATGTCGGCCTCCTCGCCGGGCGCGCGGCCGTGGTTCACCGCGTTCCCGATCAGGTTCGCGACCGCGCGCCGCAGCAGCGTCGCGTCGCCCTCGACGCGGGTCGGCACGGAGGTGACCGAGATCCGGGCACCGTCGGCGGGCATGTCCTCGACGACCATCTCGACCAGTTGATCGAGCATCAACGGCTCCATGGCCGGTTTCTCGACCCCGGCGGTCATCCGGGCACGGCTCGGCCAGAGGTCGATGATGTCGCCCATCATCGAGGCGAGCCGGATGGTCCTCGGCAACATCTCGGCCTGCGCGGCCGGGTTCCGCGACGCCGTCTCGGCGAGCGCGCGCAGGCCGGCCACCGGTGTCTTGAGGTCGTGCACGACGCCGTCGAGGAGCTGGGAAACGCCGTCCAGCAACGACTTCTGCTGTTCCAGTGCCGCGGTCGCCGGACGCATGGCGCGTCCCGCGATGAAGTATCCGGCGGCGCCGAGCCCGAGCACGAGGAGCACACAGCCGCCGATCACCAGCAGCGTCCACTCGTCGTGCTTCTCGGCGACGGCTTCGGCATCGGCCACCACGACGACGGCGCCCACGATCTGCTTCGAGGTGTCCTTGAGCGGATCGGCCGCGACGTAGACGGACCTGCCGTCGGCCGTCCGCTCGTAGCCGGTCTTCGAGCGGTCCGTGCCGGTGGCCTCGGTCGCGAGCCGGTTCAGCAGTCCGTCGTCGACCGGGAAGCACTCACGTTTGCTGCGGTAGGGCTCGAACCGCGGGGCGGTGCCGGGGAGGACGGCGAACTGCGGGCACTGCTCGCTCACGGTGTCGGTGCCGATGTAGGCGGTGACGATCGCGCCGCCGTCCGCCGCGATCAGCCTGACCACCGTCGCGGCGACCTGGCGGACGTCGCTGTCGAGCCGCTGCCTGCCCTGGTCGGCGTCTGCCTCGATCAGCAACCACGCCAGCACCACCAGGCCGACCGCGTTCATCGCGGTGAACAGCAGCGTCAGCAGACCGCGGAGCCGTCGCAGCCGCCCTGTCGAAGTCTCCGTGTCGGTCACGAGAGCCGGAACCCGACTCCGCGCACCGTCTCCACCGGATCGGGCTCGCCCAGTTTGCGGCGCAGCCGTTTGACGACGGCGTCGACGACATTGGCCGTGGGTTCGTTCTCGAGATCCCAGCAGTGTTCGACGAGATCCGCTCGGGACACCGCCATCCCTGGGCGGGTCGCGAGATATTCGAGGATCGCGAATTCGCGGTTGCTCAGGGAGAGCAGCACGCCGCCTCGGCGGACCTCGCAGCGCGCGAAATCGACTTCGAGGTCGGCGTGGCGCAGCACCGGCGGCCTGCTGTCCCGGCGGCGGCACAGATTCATCACCCGCGCCAGCAGTTCCGCCATCACGAACGGTTTGACCAGGTAATCGTCCCCGCCGTGTTCGAATCCCTCGATCCGGGCGCTGCTCGAATCCAGCGCGGTCAGGAACAGCACCGGCACCGCCCAGCCCAGCCGCCTGCGTTCGTCGACGAACCCGATGGCGTCCCCGTCGGGCAGCATCCGGTCGAAGACCGCGCAGTCGTGCGCCGCACCGGCCACTTCGAGCGCCGCGGCCGCCAGCGAACCGACGGCGTCCACGGTGAACGAGGCGGCGCGCAACTCGGCGGACACCGCCATCCGGATGTCCTCGTCGTCCTCGACGACCAGCACCCTCGCGTTCATCGGCATCAGATCCTCGCACCAAGGAGTGAGGTCAGGGGGTCACCGTGGGACATTAGCGTCCTGCGCACCGCGGAACGGGCGATCACCCGAATACGGCCGTCCGGCGACTCGGCTACCTTGGCCGAGTGCGGATCCTGGTCATCGAAGACGACGAAGCACTCCGGTCGTCTGTGCACTCGTCCCTGCGCTCCGCCGGATTCGCCGTCGACGCCGTCGGCGATCTCCGGCCCGCGGACGAAGCCCTGTTCGTCAACGCTTACGACTGTGTGGTGTTCGACCGGATGCTCCCCAGCGGGGACGCGCTGGACTACGTCGAGCGGAAACGCGGCACCGGCTGGACGACCCCGGTGCTGTTCCTGACCGCGCTGGGCGATCCCGATCAGCGCGTCGCCGGTTTGCGGCGGGGCGGTGACGACTACCTCGAAAAACCCTTCGCCATCGCGGAAATGGTGGCGCGAGTGCGCAGCCTCTGCCGCCGCGGCCGGGTCCCGCTGCCGTCGGTGCTGCGGGCCGCGGACCTCGAACTGGACACCGGGCGGCACGAGGTCCGGCGCGGCGGGGTCCTGCTGGGCCTGACCCGCACGGAGTTCGCCGTGCTGCGCTGCCTGCTGGAGAACGCGGGCCGGACGGTTTCCCGTGACGAGCTCATCAGGGCCGGCTGGGACGAGGTGGCCGATCCGACGACCAACGTTCTCGACGTCCTGCTGACGAATCTCCGGCGGAAGCTGCTGAAGCCACCGCTGATCACCACGGTGCCCAGAGCCGGCTACCGCATCGGCTGACCTCGCCGTCCGGACGTCATCGCTGAGCAACTCGCCACCTGTCTCCCGCACCTGGGCCGACACCGCCGTCGGTGAACCGTCCCGATGATGGCGGGCACCGGTTCATCGCCGGTTCATTCACGGTGCCTGCCCCGGCCGGGATCGTATGCTGAGGCATGAGCAGATTCGCGGAAGTCATCGTCCTGGCGCGCGATGCCGAGGAAGTGATGGAACCGCTGACGCGCCCGGATCCCGACCGCGAGTGGTACCAGTGCTTCACCCGTGTCGACGACTCCGTGTTCGAGGGCACGAGCACCGGGTCGAGCGAGTGCTACACCTGGGTCATCCAGTTCTTCCGGCTCAACTGGCGAGGACTGCTGGCACATCTGGAATCCCTGCCCTGGCCCGATCCGTACTCCGTCCAGGTCCTCGTCCATGACGAAGATGACGACTGCTTCGGTCTCTGGATGCTCAAGGACGGCAAGCTCACGGAGGTCGTCCTCCCCCGCACCTCCCGCATCGAGAACCCCGGAAACAGCGTCACCGGAGTACTTTTCAGGACTGATCGGGGCCCAGGCCGGATTCCGGGCCAAGGTCGGGAACCTTCCAACGGCCATACATCGATTTCGTGAGCTCCACGATCTCGGGTAGGGCTTCCGCGAGATCACGGATCCAGCCTGTGAACGACTTCCCGCTGTCCGCTATCGGCCGGTATCCACAGAAGATGGAGAACGCCGGATCGGCCTCGACCAGGTCATCCGCCGTGAAATAGTAGAACATATACCCCTGATGGGTTTGGAAAACGAAGGCATCCTCGAAAGGCGCGAAGTCCGCGTCGTAGTCGACGACGATCTCCCGGGCGATCTCTTTCGCCTCGAGAAGCCACCCGTAATCCCACTCGGCGTCCTGACTCAGCCAGTACGGGTTCTTTCCGCCGAACTTCAAGAACTCGACGTAACGCGCGGGCAGGGTGGCCACACCTTGGGCCGACATCAGCGACTCGACCTCTTCATCGGAGCAGCCGCGCACCGTGTTTTCGTCCACGTATCCCCGCGCCATCAGCGGCTCGACGATTTCTGTCAAGTAGGACATCGAGCGGGGCTCCCGTCAGACATCGGCCAGGCATGCGGCTCCCGACTCTAACGGCGGCGAGTGTCACGACCCGCTACCGGCGACCTCCGCCGTGCGGACGGTGAGCGGAGTGCCCTGCATACACGTTGTCGGCGCTCCGGGCCGGAGCGAGCCCCGCACGACGGCCTCCACACCCGGCTTAAGGTCGGGCACCGGACGCACCAGGAGATATTCGCGGTCAGGTGCGGCGAGTACCAGGCACCCGGGTTCCACGCCGTTTCGCACGGTGCCTCGTACGGTCACTTCCGCCCCCGACGGCGCCGGCGCCGTGGGTGTCACCGACACTCCGCCGGGCGGCACGGGCGAGGGCCTGTCGGAAGGCGCACATCCGGTGGCCACGGCCAAGACCACGGCTGCCACACCGATACGCATTTTTTCCTCCTCTGGACGAAAAGCGCACAGCCGGTGGCCAGGTGGTGGTCCCTGGCCGGGGCTGTGGACGTGACGCGTACCCGGCCAGGACGAACGGGAAACACGGCCGTCACCCGGATCGGCGGTTTGTCTCCCGCGTCGCCGGGTAGCCGACCAGTTCGGAGAAGCGACGCGGAGGTGAACGAACATGACGACCCGGACCACCACACGCGAAACCGCGCAAGGCCCCGCACGGACACCGGAGGGGGCCGTCGCGTCCACCGGTTCTTCCGAGGTCTCGCTCGGGCTTGTCCTGCTGGCAGGCGTGTACCTGATCCTGTCACCCTGGGTGATCGAGTTCACCGGTACCTTCGGCATGGCCGCGACCACCATGATCAGCGGGATCGTGCTGGCACTCTTCGCCGCCGGATGCGCCCGCTCCGCGGGCTTGCGCACCCTGGCCTGGGTGATTCCGGTCCTCGGCCTCTGGGTCATCGCCTCGCCATGGGTGATTTCACGGGGGCGTGGCCTGGTGCCGCTCGACTATCCGGGTATGCCGGAACTGAACACGGCGACCTGGCTGAGCAACGTGATCGCCGGGGTGATCGTGCTGGTCGCCGGGATCGCGCTGGCACTGTCGGCACGGCGGCGCCCGGCCCACCGGTGACGGGCGGCGCAAGCGATGCGCGACAGGGACATCGGCGACGTGCTCGTCCTCGACGGAGAACCCGGCGCCGCCGAGTCGGCCCGCTCACACCGTCAGCACGCCTGCACACAGATCCGGCAGCTCGCGCAGGCCGCCGCGCCCATCGCCGTCACCACGAACGGTTCCTCAAGGAGGCCTTCACGAACTGGACGGCGGGCCGCAGCGGGCTTCAGGGAGCGTTCGCGATGTCGCGCAAACCACATTGGGGACACCACACGTCGCGAAAGTGGCGTTGGCGACAGGCCCCGCCGGCCGGGCGCGAGCCCCCGCCGCCGGCCGCGGTGGGCAAGCCCCAGTAG